>CANQXN010000024.1 GCA_947627815.1 uncultured Clostridia bacterium
ATTTCGCCCGGAAGCGCTCGGGCGTTTTGGCGCCCAAATTCTCGATCAGCTCGTTGGTGAATTCGTCGCCTTTGACATAGAGGATCGCAAGCCCCGGCTGCTCCCGGCGGAGCTGGTTCATGATGGCGTAGAGCAAGTGCGTCTTGCCCAGCCCCGACGCCCCGTAAATAAAGAGCGGGTTGTAGTCGGTCGCGGGGTGGTCGGCGACCGCTTTGCAGGCCGCGTGCGCGAATTTGTTGGAGGAGCCGACCACGAAATTTTCAAAGGTGTATTCCGAGTTATAAACCGGATACTCGGGGTGGGCGTCGATCCCGATGGGCGCCGGCTTCTGCGCAGGCGACGGTGACGGCGCAGGCCCGTTCTCTTTGGCTTTTTCGGCTTCGGCAAGGCGATCTTCCGCGTCGCAGTGGACAATCACCTTGACATGGGCGCCGAGCACCATTTCAAAGGCTTCCTCGAAAATGTCAATATAGCGGGTGGCTAAGATATTCTTTTTGAAAGGCGAGGGGTGGGAGACCACCGCGACATCGCCGTCAAGCGCGATGAGATCGGCTTCCCCGAACCAGAGGGTATAGGTCGCTTGGGAGAGCTTCTCTTTCAGATACGCTAAAACTTTGATCCAAACATCCTTTAGTTTTTGTTCGTTTTCCATGGTTTTGTCTTCTCCGTATGAATGCGGTCGGCAGGCGTGGCGTTTGCAAACTGCGTTTGCCAACGCCTATATTATATTATTATATAACTGTATTGATATAGTATAGCACAGTCCGGCAAAATTTGCAAGAGGAAAAAGAAAAGGGTGGGAGAAAAAAGAGCGATAAATAAAAAATGTTTAAAAAAATTTACAGATTGTTTTTAATTTCGGCGCCAAAGTCGGAAAAAAATGCTTGACAAACCGCTCGCTTTGCGTTTATAATAGTCATTGTCGCAAACTGCCTCTCGCGCGGGATATGATTTCAATAAGAATGCCCCGCGCCATAGGCAGGCCATATCACGGGAAAGAAGGTGTAAACCATGCTGAGAACTTATCAGCCCAAAGTCCGTCAAAGAAAAAAAGAACACGGCTTTCGCAAAAGAATGAGTACCGCCAACGGACGCAAAGTGCTCAAGAGAAGGAGACAGAAGGGGAGAGCCAGACTGTCTTATTAAGGATGTCTTAGGAAGGCCGCTCTTGCCCGGACTTCGCCGTTTTCTGTAGGGGCGTTTGTTTTTGCCGGGAAAACCCCGCCGTCTGACCGGAGCTTTCCGGCTTGTTCGGGGGGTTTTATTTTTCAAAACCGTCTTTTCTTTTAAAAAAAAGGAAAGGCGCTGTCGGAAGAATCGGAGGAATCGGAGGAAAAAGAGATGAAATACGGCGTCATCAAGGAAAATCATCTCTTTGTCAAGACCTATGAGCGCGGCAAGCGGGTCATGACCGCCCGCCTCGGCGTCTTTCTCCTGACCGACAAGCAGGCAAGGCGTCTGCAAAAGGCGCACCCACGGCACGAAATCACAAACCGCGTGGGCATTTCGGTTGGCAAAAAGCAGGGCGGCGCCGTGCAGCGCAACCGCGCCAAGCGCTTGATCCGCGAGGCTCTGCGCCAGGTCGAAAAGGAACACACCCTCGTAAAGGGCAAGCTCCTTGTGCTGAACGCTCGCGGGGACTGCGCCAAGGCCTCTTTGGCCGAGGTGAAAAAGGATCTCCTTTACGCCCTGTTTAAGCTCGGTATGATCGCCGACACGGCGGCGAAGCCAACGGCGGCGCAGGCGAAGCCGGTGGCGGGGGCGGCAGATGTTTCATCTGCAGACATTCCGTCTGAGGAGGCCGTTTTATGATTTTCAAGCGCATCCTGATCTTGCCGATCCGCTTTTATCAGAAATTCATTTCCCCGCACAAGCCGCGCTGTTGTCGTTTTTACCCGTCGTGTTCGCAATACGCGATCGAGGCGATCGAGGAGTGGGGCGCCGTCGCCGGCCTCGGCCTCAGCGTTTGGCGCATTTTACGCTGCAATCCCTTCGGCAAGTGCGGCAGCGACCCCGTCCCGCGCAGGAAGAAACGAAAGAGGAACGACCTCCTTTTCTTGAAAGAAAAGGAGGCAAAAGAACTTTCCCCCGAAAAATATTTAGGGAAAGATCATCAACATTAAATTTTACAAGACTTTAAACAGGGGTACTATATATTCCCTTCCCCCGGACTTCCTTTTCTTGAAAGAAAAGGAAGCAAAAGAACTTTTCCCCGAAAAATATTTAGGGAAAAATCACTAACTTTCAATCTCGGAAAAATTCCATTTGGAGCAATGAATAGTAATTTGCGCCGGATAAAGTTTTTCCGCTTCCCTTTTTTCCAAAAAGGGAAGATCCACCGCTTCCCTTTTTTCAAAAAGGGAAGAGAAAGAAAATAATGAATAAAAAAAGAATTGTTGTTTTGATAGCAATGGTGGTGTTGGCCGCCATGCTGCTGGTGCAGCTCACGGCGTGCGGAACAGGCGCCGGCGCGAATAATGGGGATCTCACCGTACCCGAAGTCACGGAAGCAAACCTCAACCGTGGTTTTTCGCTCTACGGCATTTTCGGCACCATCATCAAAGCCTTTGAAAGCCTGTTCCAGAACTACCTGTTGGCGATTCTCTTGTTTGCCCTCTGCATCAAAGTATTGCTCTTCCCCTTCGGCATCCGCCAGCAGAAGAACCAGCAGAAGCAAGCCTCCCTGCGTGCCAAAGAGGTCGCGATTTTAAAGAAATATAAAGGAAGAGAAAACGACCAGCGGGCGATGCAGCAGCGCCAGCAGGAGCTGCAGCAGATGTACCAGGACAACAACTACAATCAGTTTGCCGGCTGCCTGCCCATGCTGATCCAGCTGCCCATCATTCTGATCGTCTATCAAGCCGTCGTCCGCCCGCTTGCCTATATCTGCAAATTCAGCGATACCGCCATCACGGCGATCATCAATACCATCAAAAGCGCGCCGCTCGACTTCGGCGTCGCCGCCGACGCCGTCAACAGCGTCAATGAGATGTCGGCCACGGCGATCCTCAATAAGCCGGAATATTTTGCCAAAATGTGCGAGAAAATTCCCGCGCTGAGCGGCACGCGCATTCCCAATTTCACGCTTTTCGGCCAGCCGATCGGCGAGACGCCCACCGCCCTCATGACAGGCGGCTGGACATGGCTCTGGATTCTCGTTCCCTTTCTCGTCTTCGGCGCCCAGTATCTCAGCATGATTCTCATCCGGAAGCTGAGCTATCAGCCGCCGTCGGTGCAGAACGCCGGCTGCTCGGTCAAAGTCATGGACTTTATGTTCCCCGCCATGACGCTCATGATGTCCTTCGGCTTCCCGGTGCTGCTCTCCTTCTACTGGATTTTCCAAAGCCTGCTCGGCGTCCTGCAGCAGCTCATTCTCAAGCTCATCTGGCCGATGCCGGTGCTCACCGAGGAAGACTATAAAAACGCCGAACGCGCCCTGCGCGGCAAGGCGGTTTCGGGCGGCAGCGGCAACGCCGCGCCGGCAGGCTCGCGAAATTACGATCCGAACAAAAAGTACCGCTCGCTCCATACCATCGATGAAGATGACGACGACTTGCCCGCGGTTGTAAAACCGGCACAGCCCGAACCCGAACCCGAAGAGACGGAAAAGGAAGAAACCGATGCGACTTCCCGCAAGGAAAGCCAGGCGGAAAATCAGGCGCCGGTGCTCAAAAAAGACAATCCCAAGCGGAAAAAGTGAAAAGGCGAGCGTCTCGGATACAGCAAAAAAGAATGAAAAAACGCAAAGTGAGAGGGTAAATTACCATGAAAAAAGAACAAATAGCCGTCGGGAAGACCGTAGACGCGGCCGTTGAAAAAGGCGCCGCGGCGCTGGGCGTGCCGGTGAGTTCGGTCACTTATGAAATTCTCCAGGAACCCAAGCGCGGCTTTTTAGGCTTCGGAGAGCTGCCCGCCAAAGTCAAGGTGATTTTCGAGCTTCTGCCCTTGGATGTGGCCGTTTCTTTTGTCAAAACGATGCTTGACGATATGGACATTGACGCCGAAGTCACGGCAAGCGACACGCTGGAGGAGGAGGGACACGCCCGCATCGACATTCGGGGCGGCGATTCCGCGCTCCTCATCGGCCATCACGGCGACACGCTCGACCAGCTCCAGCTTTTGGTGAATCTCGTGGCGAACAAAAAGGACGAAGGCGACAGCGCCGGTTATACCCGCGTGTTGGTGGATGTCGAGGGCTACCGCGCCAAACGCGAAGAGACCCTGCGCAGTCTCGCCCGCCGCACCGCCGCCCGTGTGCTGAAATACCGCCGCTCGGTGACGCTCGAGCCGATGAGCGCCTACGAGCGCCGCATCATTCACTCGGAGGTGCAGGGCATCGCCGGCGTGGCGACCAATTCCATCGGCCAGGACAACAACCGCCGCGTGGTGGTTTATCTTGATAATAACGGATAAAAACCGTAATAAAAAAGGAAGAGGACATCGCCTGCGGACGCCGGAGACAGATTTCAGGGAAACTGTTCATACAGTTTCCCTGTTTTTTATGGTATGGTGATATTGTTTTTGAAAAAAAGATAGAATGCTGTACCGCACCATTGAAAAGTTTATTTTTTTATGCTATACTTTTAACAGGTGTTTGTAGCCATGCGCAAGAGGAAAAGAATCGTTGCCGAATCATGCGGTCTGCGACTGAGGCAGAACGAATCGTCAAAGAAGGGGAATGAAACAAAATGAACGGAAAAGCGCCGCATATTGTGCAGTATCAAGGGTCAAAAAGAAAACTTGCCTCGCAGATATTACAATATATGCCTAAAAAATTTAATAGGTTAATCGAACCTTTTTCCGGCATGGCGGCTATTTCGATCGCTACCGCAATGGAACATAGGGCGAAGTTTTATGTCATTAACGATTTGAATCGGGCGCTGGTTGAAATATTGAAAGAAGCCATAGAAGATCCCTCACGACTTGCAAAAGAATATAGAGAAGTATGGAAGGAACAGTTTTTATATGGTGATAACCATGTAGAACATTTCTATGTTGTTCGTGATAGATTTAATAAAGGACAAGGAACCCCCGCCGATTTACTGTACCTCATTGCAAGATGCGTAAAAGGCGCTGTTCGGTATGGGGAAAACGGAAAATTCAATCAATCCCCGGATAAGCGCAGGCATGGAACGAATCCCAATACATTAGAACAAAATATTTATGCTATTTCAAGTCTGTTAAAAGGGAAAACAAGCTTTTTTGCGCTTGACTATCATGACATTTTTGAAATGGCGCGTCCCGGCGATTTGGTTTATATGGATCCCCCCTATCAAGGTGTTACCAATGTTAGAGATAATCGGTATTTTTCTGGGGTTCCTTTCGGTGAATTTGCAGAAGCAATCAATGTATTAAACAATAAACAGGTGGATTATTTGATAAGCTATGATGGTGTTTGCGGCGGCAAAGAATACGGCGAGGATTTACCCGAAAGCTTAGGATGCAAAAAAATACTGCTGAATGCGGGACTTTCCAGTCAGGCATTGCTTTTAGGAAAAAAAGCTACTACTTTTGAATCATTATATATCAGTAAATCGCTTCTTCCTTTATTCCCTGCGGTTCCCAAACAACTGTCTCTTACGGAGGCGAGAGCATGAACGACTATCCAAAAGAGTTTTTAGACCTACTTGAATCTGTTACCGCAAAGCGGCCGCGAACTGTGATACAACACATACTTAAACATGGGTTTATTACATCTGAGGAACTGCAAAATACCTATGGCTATGATCATCCTCCGCGTGCTGTTAGAGATGTCCGGGAGCGTGGAATACCGCTTGTAACCTATCGGGTAACGGGAACTAACGGTAAACGCATTGCGGCATACAAATTTGGAGATCCTGCCGATCGCAACAATCATCTTTCAAAAGCGGCAGGCCGTACGGTACTTTCCAAAGCGCTTAAACAGGCGTTGATCGAAAAATACGGCTCAAAATGCTTTATCTATCTTGAAACAATGGATGGATCGGTATTGCAAGTAGACCATCGCATCCCATACGAAATAGGCGGCGAACATGACGAAAAGGACATTGACTGTTATATGCTGTTAAGCCCGTCTGCAAACCGTGCGAAATCGTGGACATGTGAACATTGCGACAACTGGGAAAGAAAAGACAGTAGCTTTTGTTTGCACTGTTTTTGGGCGTATCCCGAAAACTATGACCACATTGCGGGAAAAAACGAAAGGATACTTTCATTGGTCTTTACGGGAGATGAAATTGAGGATTATAACAAACTGATTGAGCAATCCGGCAGGGAAAACGCACAGGAAGTCATCAAACAAATCATTCATGACCATCTGAAATAATACCGTTGTCTTTAAGCAACGGTGCCAAGATTTGGCTGACAAACAAGCGACAGAGGCGCAAGAAAAACGGCGAATCCCCCTTTCAAAGGGATTCGCCGTTTTATTGCGCTTTCATGGCCTTTTTGCAATCCCTCATTTAGCGCAAAGCGAAGCGAGGGTGGCGCTGTCGAGATAGTCATTGATGACGCAGTTCAGCCCCTGCCAGAAGCCCCTGGTGCGGCAGTCGGCGGCGCGCTCGCAGGCGGGCGCCGCTTCTTCCAGGCAGGACACCGGCGCAAGGTCGCCTTCGGTGAGGCGCAGGATCTCCCCCACGGTGATCTCCTCCGGCGCTTTGGTGAGGCGATAGCCGCCGCCTTTGCCCTGCACGCCGGCGAGCAGTCCCCCTTTGACCAAAAGCGGGAGAATCTGCTCCATATATTTGAGCGATATTCCCTGCCGTTTGGCGGCTTCCTTCATGGGGATCCTGTCCTCGGGCGCGTCTAACGACGCGCCCGAGGACGCGCCCGAGGGCGCATGTTCCGCAAGATCGATCATAATACGCAGGGCGTACCGCCCCCGGGTCGATACCATCATGCTTGCGTGCCTCCTTACCGGTCGTGTTCTTGCTCCGGCAGGCAGCAGGTGTCGCAGGGTTCGAGCGGTTTGGGGTCGTAGGCGATGCCGTGGCGGTCGTAGTAGTCCTTGAGCGCCTGTTTGATGGCCTCTTCCGCGAGAACCGAGCAGTGCAGTTTATGCGCCGGCAGGCCGTCGAGCGCTTCCACAACCGCTTTGTTGGTGAGGGCGAGCGCTTCCGACACCGGCTTGCCGATGATGAGTTCAGTAGCCATCGAGCTTGACGCGATGGCGCTGCCGCAACCGAAGGTTTCAAACTTCGCGTCGACAATGATATCATTCTCAATTTTGAGATAAATTTTCATAATATCGCCGCATTTGGCGTTGCCGACCTCGCCGACCCCGTCGGCGTTTTCAATAACCCCGACATTACGCGGATGCCGGAAATGATCCATCACTTTTTCACTGTAAAGAGCCATAGTTATTTTTCTTGGGGGAACTTTTTTGGAAAAAAAGTTCCCCCAAACCCCTTCAAAAAACTTTAAAAAAATAGGAAAATTGGAAAAACAGGATAGGATAAGCGTTAATCAATCAGTCGTGATTGGGAGCGGGAAAAAAGTTTTCCCAAACCCTTTCAAAAAACTTTAAAAAATAGGAAAAATAAAATAAAATAAGATAGTCACCCGTGGGTTTTTCCGAAGGGAAATTGGTTGGAAAAATCACCCGTGGGTTTTTTTCCAGAGCGGGGAGAAGGAGCGCAGATAAGCGACCACCTCGCCGACCGACGCGATGATATAGTCGACTTCTTCTTCCGTAATGTCGGGCGCGATCGTGAGCCGCAAAGAGCCGTGCGCGATTTCGTGCGGCCGCCCGATCGCCAAAAGCACATGGCTGGGATCGAGCGCGCCGGAGGTGCAGGCCGAGCCGGACGAGGCTTCGATGCCCCGATCGTCGAGCAAGAGCAGCAGCGACTCCCCTTCCACCCCTTCAAAACAGAAATTCACATTGCCTGGCAAGCGCATGTTTCTGTCGCCGTTGAGCATACTGTAGGGGATTTTGGCAAGCCCTTCGATCAGCCGCTCCCGCAGGGGCAAGAGCTTTGCGACATTTTCTTCCCTTTTTTCGCACGCCTCGTGGAGCGCCGCCGCCATGCCGACGATGCCGGGGAGGTTTTCGGTGCCGGCGCGTTTGCCCCTCTCCTGCGCGCCCCCTTCGATGAGCGTCTCGAGCATCGCCCCTTTGCGGGCAAAGAGGACGCCTGTGCCTTTGGGGCCGTGAAATTTATGCGCCGAGAGCGAGAGATAATCGACGCCGCTTTGTTTGACATCGATCGGGAGCGTCCCCGCCGCCTGCACGGCGTCGGTATGGAACAGCACCCCGTGTTTTTTGCACACCGCCCCGATTTCGTCGATGGGCTGGATCGTGCCGATCTCGTTATTCGCCGTCATGACGCTGACAAGGCAGGTGTCGGGGCCGATCGCCTCCTCGACCTGCGCCGCGCTGACAAGCCCCGCTTCCCCGACCGGCAAAAGGGTGACCGAAAAGCCCTGTTTTTTGAGTTTATCCAGGGTATGCAACACCGCGTGATGCTCGATGGCGGTGGAAATAATCTGTTTTTTGCCCTTTTTCGCCCCCCACGCCGCGCCGCTCATCAGCGCCTGATTGTCCGATTCACTGCCGCCCGAGGTGAAATAGATTTCTTTGGCGTCGCAATTTAACTCTTTGGCAATCGCCGCCCGCGCGGCGTAGAGCGCTTCCGCCGCCTTCTGCCCCACGCTGTGCAGGCTCGACGGGTTGCCGTAAGTTTCGGAAAAACAAGGCATCATCGCCGCAAGCGCCGTCTGGCTCAGGCGCGTTGTCGCGGCGTTATCCGCGTATATTTTCATGCTTTGCAAGATTCGCACCGATTCCTTTCGTGTTGTTGTTTTGTTGTTTTTCAATTGTCGCGTTTAGTATAGCACGAATTACCTACCTTGTCAATAGGTTTTTAGACGATCCCGAAAGAAAGAACAAAATTTTTTTCGCGCAACACAAACGCGCAACAAAAAAGTGTCACCACTGATGACACTTTTTAAGTTGAATTTACAAATGAAAAGAAACGATACATACCTATATTATTTCTATATCTTTTTGTATCGCGCTGTTTCAAACAGTCGATAGATTTTTCCATACAGGCGATTGTGTCAACAGTGTTGACACTTTTTGCATGACGGTTTCAGGCATAATGAAAAGAAACGATACACAGATGTATTCTTTTCCGTTTCTTTCTGTATCGTTTCTTTTCAAACGGGTTCTTATTTTTTCCACGCGGTGGGGGAGAGGAAGATGATCATCGGCATAATTTCGAGCCTGCCGAAGAGCATATCGGCGGTCAAAACCAATTTTGACAGCCAGGAGAAGCTCGCGAAATTGCCGAACGGCCCGACATCGCCCATGATCGGTCCGACATTATTGACGCAGGTCAGGGCCGCTGTAAAGTTGGTTTCAATCGTGTGGCCGTCGAGCGAAAGAATGAGAAACGACCCCATGATGATCATGGCATAGAACACGAGAAAATTATACGCCGCGCGCCTTGTTTCCTCGCTGACCACTTCCCCGTCGAGCCGCACGAGATTGACCGATCGCGGGCGGAGCAGGTGTTTGACCTCGCAAAAGGCGCTTTTGACAAGGATAATAAAGCGCGAAACCTTGATGCCGCCGGCGGTCGAGCCGGCGCAGGCGCCGAAGATCATAAGCAGAATGATGATCGTTTTGGAAAACACCGGCCACGCGCCGTAATCGGCGGTGACAAAGCCGGTCGTGGACATAATGCTCGTGACCTGGAAGAAGGCGGTGCGGATCGCCTCGCTGACCGAGGCAAAGCTCTTGAGGGTATTGAAAACGATCAGTGCCGTGGCGGAAATCGCAAGGCCGAGATAGAGCCGCAGCTCTTCGCTCTTGAAAATCTCCTTGCCGCGTTTGATGAGCAGGAAGAAATAGAGGTTGAAGTTCACCCCGAAGAGCAGCATGAAAACAGCGATGATCCATTCGGCGGCGGGGTTATGGTAGCCGGCGATCGAGTTGTTTAAGACCGAAAACCCGCCGGTGCCAGCCGTCGCCATCGTCGTCACGACCGCGTCATAAAAGGGCAGGCCGGCGATGAGCAGCGCGATCACCTGGAACGCCGTCAGCGCCATATAGATGCCGTAGAGGATCAGCGCCGTGGTGCGCAGGCGCGGCACCAATTTGCCTTTGGTGGGACCCGGCACTTCCGCCCGCATGAGGTGAATGGCGCGCCCGTCCCCTTTGGGCATGAGCGCGAGCATAAAGACGAGAACCCCCATGCCGCCGACCCAGTGGGTGAGGCTGCGCCAGAAGAGAATTCCCCGGGGCAGGCTTTCGATTTCGGTCAGAATGCTCGACCCCGTGGTGGTAAAGCCCGACACCGTTTCAAACAGCGCGTTGATATAATTGGGGATTGCCCCCGAGAGGACAAAAGGCAGCGCGCCGAAGAGCGACATCAAAATCCAGGACGCCGCCACGCAGATAAAGCCCTCTTTGGCGAAAAAATTCCGGTTTTTCGGCTTAAAGAGCCAGGCCGGCAGGCCGATGGCAACCAAAATGCCCATGGTGACCAGAAACGGCCAGACCGGCTCGTGATAAAGGAGCGCCGTCAGGAGGGGCAGCGCCATCAGCGCCGCTTCGATGAGCAAAACCATGCCCAAAAGCGACCAGACCATACGATAATTCATAGATGTTTCATCGGGAAAGGCTTTCCCAAGCCCCTTTTTTCAGAAGGATTGCATATACCAAAACGGGCTATCCCGTTTTGGTATTTTTTATTTTTTGATGTCTTTCAAGGTCTTGAAATGCTCGTCGGCGGTGATGATGATCACCGAGTCCCCACGGGCGATGGCGTCGTCGCCCGACGGGATGACGATGGTTTCGCCGTGGCGGATGCAGGCGATGAGCACGCCCTGGCGCGGGCGGAGCTTTTTGAGCGGCACGCCGGTAATGCCGGGGATTTCCTCGCGCACGATAAACTCCATCGCTTCGACCTTGCCGTTCATGACGCGGTGGAGCGACTCGATTTCGGCGCCCCGTGTACTGCTTTTGGAGCGCACATAGCGCAAAATATCGGTCGCGGTGATGACTTTGGGGGAAATCACGCTGGTAAGCCCCATGCCTTTATAAAAATTGACATAGGACAGTTCGCGGATCATGGTCACGACCTTATAGACCCCCAACGAGGCCGCGTACATCGAGACGATGGCGTTTTTCTCGTCGGAGGCAGAGAGCGCGAGAAAGGCGTCCGCCTTTTCCAGCCCCTGTTCGGGGAGCACTTCCTGTTTGGTGCCGTCGTCCTGCACCACGGTGCAATAGGGGAAAGCGGCGGCAAGCTCATGGCACAGGGCCTTATCCGGCTCGATGACCGTGGCGTGAATGCGGCTGTTTTTCAGCATCTGCACGAGGTAATAGCAAACCCTGCCGCCGCCGGCGATGAGCAGATTTTTGACCGGCCGTTTATAGGCGCCCGTATCTTTGAAAAAGGAGGTGATATCTTCCTCGCCCGCCGTCACGCCGATGATATCGCCCGCTTCGATGACAAAATCGCCGGCGGGAATGAACACCTGCTCGCCGCGCAGCACCGAGACGACAAGAAATTTCATTTTGAGAGAGGAGCGCAGCGCATAGAGGCTTTTGCCCACCAGCGGGGAATCGGGGGCGACCACCGCTTCGACGAGTTCGACCCGCCCACGGCAGAAGGTTTCGATTTTCGCGGCGCCCGGAAAGCGGAGCATTCGGCGGCACTCCGCCGCGACCGAAAGCTCGGGGTTGATGACCATGGAAAGCCCCATTTCCTCTTTCATGAGCCTCACAAGCTCGGCATAGACCGGGTTGCGCACCCGCGCGATGGTGTCCTGCGTGCCGAGTTTTTTGGCCGCCGCGCAGGAAAGCAGATTCAATTCATCGCTCGACGAGACGGCGATGAGCAAATCGGCGGTATCGGCGCCGGCTTTTCGGAGCACCGCCACATCGGTGCCGCTCCCCGCGTACCCTGTGACATCGTTGCTGTTGGAAAGCGCGGTGATCACTTTTTCGTCAAGGTCAATTACCGTGATGTCATGGCCGTCCGACACGAGCTGCGAACAGATGGCCGCGCCGACACTGCCGCCGCCTACTATGATAATTTTCATGTTTTTTCGAGCGCTTCCTTCCCTTTTGACTGCGTATCGGTTTATTATATCATATTGGAAAAGAAAATGCAACCAAGGGGAACCTTCTTGAAAGAAGGTTCCCCTTGGAACCCCTCTAAGAACTTTTGGGAAAAAAGAAAAAAGAAATTTTATAAATAATCGAAAAAAGAAGGGTTTCCGGGCATGTCTTTGACCACGCGCAGGCGGCCGCAAGAAGGGCTTCCGCGCAATGCCTTCCAAGAATTTTTATAAAAAACGCAACGCGCCCTTCCCATCCGCCGTTAAATCAGATGGGAAGGGACGATCAGGGCGCTGTCGTTGAGCGGCATCAGCAGATCGGACATACAAATGACCGCTCCCATGCCGATTTTTCGCGCCGCGCCGGAGAGAACCGAGAACGATTTGACACTGTTTTTGTCCGGCGCGCTCGTTTTTTTGATCTCCACGGGGTGCAGAACGCCGTTTTCCTCGACGACGAGGTCGATTTCCCTCATGGCGCTGTCTCTGTAAAAATTCAGATTGACTTTATTTTTGCCGTAAGCGTAATGTCGCACAAGCTCGGCGATGACATAATTTTCATAATAATGCCCGCTCGCCGCCCCGTTCATCAGCACATCGCGCGTCGTCCAGGCGGAGAGATAGGCGCAGAAGCCGGTGTCGCAAAAATAGAGCTTCGGCGTTTTGGTTAGGCGTTTTAGCTCGTTTGCCGCATAGGGTTCGAGCAAAAAGAGAATGCCCATCGACTGCAGCACCCTCACCCATTCTTTTGCCGTCACGCCCGACACGCCCGCCGAGGCGCCGAGGTCGTTATAATTGATGAGCTGTCCCGCAAAAGCGGCGCAGGCGCGCAAAAACTTGCGGAATCCTTCGGTGTCGGCAATGCCGTAATCGTCGACCGCGTCCCGCATGAGGTAGGTTTCCACATAGGAGTTGAAATACTCGCCCAACTGCTCCCCGTCCATGTTCTGCACATCGGGCAGGCCGCCGCGCCAGATATTTTCAAAGGTGTCGAGGATATGATTTTCGCCAAACGCCTTTTGGCGCGCGGCGAGGTCGGCAAGCGAGAAGGAAAAGTCCGCCGCCGGTTCGATCCCGCGCTTTTCCTTCGCCGACAGGCTGTACATTTTTAAAATGCAAAGCCGTCCGGCGAGAGAATCGCCCGCTTTTTTGATCAGTTTTTTGCTCTGCGATCCCGTGAGCCAGAAGCGCCCGCGCTCTTCGCTCTTGTCGCAAAGAAGCTTGATTTCTTCAAACAGTTCCGGCGCTTTTTGCACTTCGTCAATGAGGATCGGCGGCGGATAGGTCTCGAAAAAGAGTTTCGGATCGCTCTGCGCGAAGGCGCGCAGCCGGTTGTCGTCCATGGTCACATAGGTGCGCTTTTCGCCTTCGGCTAAATGTTTTAACATGGTGGATTTGCCGACTTGCCGCGCGCCGACCACCATGACCGCCTTGAAAGCGTCACTCATATGAAGAAATTTTCGTTCCAAATCGCGTTTGATATAGGTCACAAAAAGCCTCCAAATGATGAAAATCTAAAGTGTACTTTATTTTATCACGGATTTGGAACTTTGTCAAGCCCATTGCGGGCGGGGGCAGCATGGGCAGGCAATCCGGCGCGGCGGGTTCAGCGCGGGCGTTACGGTGTGGTCAGCCCACTCAGCCCACGGGCGCCTCTTGGACGGCGGGTTTCAGTCCGAGGCGGGCGCGGATATAGTTGCCCACCTCGCTGTAGGGAATGTCAAGCGCGCAGGCAATCTCCCGCCCCACGAGCGTTTCGGTGGTGGAGAGGATTTCAAGATCGGTAAAAACCATGCGTTTGCCCTTGTCTTCTAACTCCTGCTTTTTGATATAAAGACAGCAAAGCATCATAAGACTTTGAGAAGTTTTCATCTCATTGCGGACGGCGCGGAAAACCGAAGCCCGCCGCTTGCGGTCGTGGATCCAGACAAATTTTTTGTTCGTGGCGGCGTCGATGGTGCGGTCGATTTCCTCTTTGGTGATGAGAGGCCGCATTTTGTCTACCAGCGCCTGGCAGGACACCGGCACAAATATCTTTGCTTCCCGCCGGTTCACGGGCGAGAGAACATAATATTCCGCCTCGCCGGTGCGGTCGAACGCCATACGCCGGACATCTTCCAGCAGGCAGACGCCTTCGCTGCCGTATACAAGATAACTGCCGATCCTGTCCATGTCATTGACACCCTTTCTTTTTTACAGGATGGAATAGCACATATCTTCCCAAACTTAATATACCATATTTTGCAAAAAAAGACAAGCGATTTTTGTTGGCGTTTTCAACAATCTTTCCCCCTTCCCTTTTGTGGAATTAAAACAAAAATTTAAAAATATACTTATTTTTTTTGGATATTTTTCTGACTTAAGGCCCCCTTTTTGAAAAAAGGGGGCCTTAAGAATCCACCGAAAAACTTTGAAAAAGAAAAAAGAAAAATCCCACGGAATAACTTTTAAAAAAAGAAAGAATCCTCCAAAAAACTTTATAAAGGGAAAAATAAAAAAGACCCGGCGGCAACCTGTCGGCTCTTGCGTATTTTATGAATCCATCGAAAAAATTTGAAAATGGGAAAAGAAAAACAAGCCCCGCCCGCGCTTTCCCCCGGCGTCCTTTGTAACCGTGTCGAATTCGACACGGTTACAATCAACCCTGTAGGGTCTTGACGCGGCTTTTCGCGTTGGGCTGCGTTATGTCGCATCTCGGCGATCCCCCCTCTTGTCAACGCCCTACCTTTTCCCCGGCTAACTTGCGGGCGATCTCGCCGCCGTTCCTACGGAACGGCCAAACGGCAGAGGCAGGGATGACCACGCCCCACGCGCACGCGCCGAACGCTCTTTTCTGAAACACGCCCCACCCCCTGCGGGCTAACTTGTGTGCGATTTCGTCGCCGTTCCTATGGAACGGCCAAGCGGGAGGGGGAAAGACGGCCAACTCCCCGCCCGCCCGCGCCCCCGCGCCCCCTCGGCGGCAAACTTGCGTGCGAGGGGCGCGGGAGCGGAAAAAGACCCGCTGGAGTGCGTAGGTGCGGGCGTGTCCGCCCTCGCCTGCAGCTGTCCCTGTCCGTCTGCGTCTGTCCGCCGTGTCCGTCCGCGCCTGTCGCCGTGTCCGCGTCCGTGCGTGTGCGCCCGGCGCCAGCACCTGTCGCCGCGCCTGTCACAAGCACCCCTATTTGTTGCCGGAACCCTCCCCTTTTGTTCGGCTAACTTGTGTGCGATTTCGTCGCCGTTCCCACGGAACGGCCAAGCGGGAGGGGCAGGGATGACCGCACCCCACGCGCGCGCCAAGCCGGACGCCCGCGCTTTCCCCCGGCGTCCTTTGTAACCGTGTCGAATTCGACACGGTTACAATCAGCCCTGTAGGGTCTTGACGCGGCTTTTCGCGTTGGGCTGCGTTATGTCGCGTCTCGGGAATGATTCCCCCTGTTGTCAATGCTCCCTTTTCCTCGGCTAACTTGCGGGCAACCTTGTCGCCGTTCCCACGGAACGGCCAAGCGGGAGGGGGAAAAGACAGCCAAACTCCCCGCCCGCCCACGCCCCCGCGCCCCCGTGCGGGCTAACTTGCGTGCGACCTCGCCGCCGTTCCCACGGAACGGCCAAGCAGGAGGGGCAGAGACGGCCAATTTTCCATGCGTCCGCGCTCGTTCTCTCCTTTTCTGATGCTTGCTCCACCCCTTTC
>CANQXN010000025.1 GCA_947627815.1 uncultured Clostridia bacterium
GGGCAAAGTCGAGAGCATGTTTGTCAAGGGACATCACGCCAAACAGGCGCTCGTGGAGGCCAACCTCCGCTTGGTGGTCAGCATCGCCAAACGCCATTCCGGCAAGGGACTGTCTTTTCTGGATCTGATTCAGGAGGGTAACCTCGGTCTTTTGAAGGCAGTAGAAAAATTCGATTATCGGAAAAACTTCAAGTTTTCCACTTATGCCACCTGGTGGATCCGTCAGGCCATCACCCGCGCCATCGCCGATCAGGCGCGCACCATCCGGATTCCGGTGCATATGGTGGAGACGATTCACAAAGTCTCCCGCGTCTCGCGCAAACTGCTTCAGGAATTGGGGCGCGATCCCAGCGTGGACGAGATCGCGGCGGAAATGGGAATTTCCCCCGATAAAGTGCGGGAATATATGAAGATCGCGCTCGATCCCGTCTCGCTGGAAATGCCGATCGGCGAAGAAGAGGACTCCCATCTCGGCGATTTCATTCAGGATGACGATTCGCCGTCTCCTTCCGATTCGGTTTCTCAGACCATGCTGCGGGAACAGCTTCTCGAAGTGCTGAAGACGCTGACCCCCCGGGAAGAGCAGGTATTGAAGCTGCGTTTCGGCCTCAAGGACGGCAGAATGCGGACGCTGGAAGATGTGGGCAAGATCTTCAATATCACCCGGGAACGCATCCGCCAGATCGAAGCCAAGGCGCTGCGCAAGCTCCGCCATCCCAGCCGTTCCAAACGGTTAAAAGACTATCTGGATTCCTGATCCCGACAATTTTTGGCGCATAAAACAAAAGAAAAGAAAAAAGTTTGTCTGATGCCACAAAAAAAACGGCAATATTCACAAAACAAAACCGCTGATTTGAGCAGATTGCCACAAGAAAAAGCCGCCGTCTGGCCGGCGTTTTCGTAAAAAGAAAAAGCGTTTACAATTTGTGCCTTGACATTGCCGTCAAAATCATATAAAATACTACTGTTATATTACTGTAGTATGCGGTTTTATCGGCGGGGTTTTCCCGCTTCCCGGCCAAAAGGAGAGGGAAACGCCGACAAACGCGAGTTTTGCTTGTTCAAGGAGGAGAACAGTATGAAACGCAAGCTGTCACTTCTGGCAGTACTTATTGCCATGCTGTCGCTGGTTCTCTTCATCACCGCCTGCGGCGGCGATGAAAATGTGGCTTCCGCTACGAGTATTCCGGAGCGTACCATTACGATTTACGCCATTACCGGAAAAACTACCACCGCGGAAGCTGTGGCGAGCGTCCAGGCGGCCATGAACAAAATCACCGAATCGAAATTCAAAACCCATGTGGTTCTCAAGCTGTTTGATGAAGATCACTATGCCGAGGCGCTGAATCAGGCGTTTGAAACCTATGCCAACCGGGATACGACCCCGACAAGGCCTTCCGGCAGCGGCAATACGACCGATGTGACGGTCGAGGTCAACGAATTCGGGCGTCCTGTTACCGTCTATCCCGAAGTCGTCGACGGGCAGGTCGATATCTTCTTGATTCCAGAAGGGGTTTCCGCTTTCAACTTCTATACCAACGGTTACTATACCAAGGAAAATCCCGACGGCACGACTTCGACAAGCGGCATCTGCGCCGATTTGAACGAACACTTGGCCTCTAACGGCAATTCTTCTGTTCTGAAGCAGTATATCCCCGCGATTGTTCTCGATTATTGCCGCAAGGATCCCATCGATTCTTCATCGTCTTTGTACGGCATTCCCTCCAACCGCTACTATGCCGACGCCGAATATATGCTTGTCAGCAAGAGCCTTCTGGAAGAATACAATTACGATCCCGCCACCATCACCGATATGTTTTCGGCGCAGTCCTTCCTCTGCGACCTGGCCGCCGACTGCAAAGCCGGTCTGCGTCCCGGCGTGATCCCGCTGTACAATACGCCCGGCATGAATCTTGTCAGCGTCACCGGCAGAAATTCCGTGATCACCCAGTATGTGGCTGAAAATTCCACCGCCGCTTCCGGCATGTTCACGCCCATGAATATTTTCACCATTCCCACGGTTCAGCGGGCGATGGGCTTTGTCAATGAGATCAATAAAGCGGGCGGCATCATGCCCCGCGTCACCGATACCGTTGACTTCTCCGTAGAGTTCGGCGCCGCGTTTGTCAAAGGCAACGCCAGCATCCCCGATATTTACGGCGATGACTACTGCGTGATTATGACCGGCTCGCCGATCGCCGGCAATGAAGCGATCTACAAGGGCATTTACGCCGTGAGCAAATTTGCGGAAGACGCCGGTTATGTCGACCGCTGCATGGAGATTATCACATTGCTCAATACCGATAAGGAATTCCGCAATCTCTTCGGCTACGGCGTGGAAAACAGCAACTATATCATCGATGAAGAGACCGGTCTTGTCAATGTCATCAACGATACTTATGCGATGGATCTGGAAGAGACCGGCAACATGTTCCTTCTCATGCAGAACAGTGAGATGAGCGAAGAAGAGCTTCTTCTTTCCGCCAATAACTGGGCGTATGCCAAAGCGACCAACAATCACGCTGTCGTTTCTCCTTACACCAAATTTGAATTGTCCACCCGCTATGTGGCCAGCGAATATACCAGCCTTTCCACCTATGTTCCCACGATTATGGTGATTCCGGAGCTGGAAAAGCTGTATGATGAAATCTGGATCTGGATTTCCGAGTATCCTACCTACATCAGCCCCAATTCCGGCGAACCGCTGAGCAACTTTACCGAATATCTTCTGGTCTTGCAGAAGGAGCTGGATAAGAATCTGTACGCCGCCAGCGCTTCTTCTACTAGAAGCAGCTCCCTGTCTATCAGACAGCAATATACCAACTGGTACGCCGTCACCTACGGCGAACTCAAACCCACCTGATAGCGGCATAACAGAATGAAAAAACATCCGGAAAAGAGCTTTCTTTTCCGGATGTTTTCGTGTGCCGTCAAACATGACTTTTTCCGGGGTTTTTGTGTAAAACAAGAAAAAAGCCGCAAAAACAGGAATAAAATCGGCGGAGCAGGGCAATATTTGATAGAATTGTCAATTTGGTCATGAAGGCTGGAAACATTTTGTGCAAAAGGGAAAATTTTTACGATTTTGTCAGGCGACCCTTGACAACGAAAGGCCGTTTGTGTATAATAAATAAGTCAATATGCGGTTCTATGGGTTCAGCCCCCAAAGAGGCGCGTGTCGATCATATCAGCAGTTTATTTCAACAGGTTAGGAGGTGTAAATTTGCCAACATTTAACCAGCTTGTCAAGTACGGGCGACAGAACAAAACCTACAAGTCCAAGGCTCCCGCGCTGCAGAAAGGGTTCAACTCCCTGACAAAGGAAGTGACCAATCAGTCTTCTCCTCAGAGAAGAGGTGTCTGCACCAAGGTGTCGACAACCGGCCCGAAGAAGCCGAACTCCGCTCTTCGTAAGATCGCGAGAGTTAAGCTCACCAACGGCATGGAAGCGACGGTCTATATCCCCGGGATCGGACATAACCTTCAGGAACACTCGGTTGTGCTGATCAGAGGCGGGAGAGTCCGTGACCTTCCCGGTGTGCGTTATCACATCATTCGCGGTAAGCTTGATGCCCAAGGCGTTGCCAACCGCAAACAGGGCCGTTCCAAGTACGGCGCCAAGACACCCAAAAAATAAACGGGTGGAGAGGTAACTGAAGTCTCCGAAACAAAAGCACATGACCTGTTGAATTGATATGAATCGATCCTCTTCGGGTATTGTGCATTTACGGAAGAAAACTTTCGAGTACCTGTGATTTCATTATTTTATGAAGGAGGGAAGTACAGTGCCAAGAAGAGGTAATATTTCCAAAAGAGAAGTCTTGCCGGATCCTGTTTATAATTCTACGCTTGTAACCAAGCTGATCAATAACATGATGTACGACGGCAAGAAAGGCGTATCTCAGAAGATCGTTTACGATGCTTTTAAGATCGTCGAAGAAAAGACCGGCAAAAACGCGCTGGAAGCGTTTACCGCCGCTCTTGAAAATGTTATGCCTTTGTTGGAAGTCAAGGGACGCAGACTCGGCGGCGCCACCTATCAGGTGCCGATGGAAGTCAGACCCGAAAGAAGACAGACACTGGGGCTGCGCTGGATCCGGAACTACTCCCGGACCCGCAGCGAACGGACGATGGCTGAGCGTCTGGCCGGTGAGATCATCGATGCTTGCAACAACATGGGCGGCGCCTTTAAGAAAAAGGAAGAAACCCACAAAATGGCGGAAGCCAACAAGGCTTTTGCTCACTACAAATATTGATGCGGGAAGCGGAATTGCAAGGAGTTTAACAAAGCACAATGCCAAGAGAATATTCACTTGAGAACACAAGAAACATAGGAATTATGGCGCATATCGACGCCGGTAAGACCACGACCACCGAGCGTATCCTTTTTTACACGGGTCGGACCCACAAGATCGGCGAGACTCACGAAGGCAACGCGCAGATGGACTGGATGGAACAGGAGCAGGAGCGCGGCATCACCATTACTTCTGCCGCCACCACCTGTTTTTGGAAAGGCAATCGGATTAACATCATCGACACCCCCGGCCATGTGGACTTTACGGTTGAGGTTGAGCGCTCCTTGCGTGTGCTTGACGGCTCGGTGACGGTTCTCTGCGCCAAAGGCGGCGTGGAGCCTCAGTCCGAGACAGTCTGGCATCAGGCGGACAAGTACCATGTGCCGAGAATGGCGTATGTCAACAAAATGGACATCAACGGCGCCGATTTCTACCGCGTGGTAGCCATGATGCACGAACGCCTGAAGGCCAATGCCGTTCCGATCCAGTTGCCCATCGGCGCGGAGGCATCCTTCTGCGGCATCATCGACCTCATGAACATGGAAGCCGACATCTATTACGATGAGTTGGGCAAGGATATGAGAGTCGAGCCGATTCCCGCCGATATGAAGGAAAAGGCCGAAGAATACCGTCGGCAGATGGTGGAAGCTATCGCCGATACCGATGATGACCTGATGGAAATGCTCCTCAACGACGAGGAGATCCCGGTGGAGCTTTTGAAGAAGGCGCTGCGCGCCGCCACCATCGCCAACCAGATTGTGCCGGTGGTCTGCGGTACTTCCTACCGCAACAAAGGCGTTCAGAAGCTTTTGGACGCCATTGTGGACTATATGCCCGCGCCTACCGATATTCCTTCCATCAAGGGTATCAACCCCGAAACCGGCGAAGAAACGGTGCGGCATCCCGATGATAACGGCCCGTTCTCCGCGCTGGCTTTCAAAATTATGACAGACCCCTATGTGGGCAAGCTCTGCTTCTTCCGCGTCTATTCCGGCCACATTCCCACAGGCACCACGGTCTATAACTCGACCAAGGGGACAAGAGAGCGGTTCGGCCGTATTCTCCAGATGCACGCCAACGAGAGAAAAGACATTGATGCCTGCTACTCCGGCGATATCGCCGCTGTCGTCGGTCTGAAGAATACCACGACGGGCGACACGCTCTGTTTGGAAGACGATCCTGTGATTCTCGAATCCATGGAATTTCCGGAACCCGTGATTAAGGTGGCCATTGAACCGAAGACCAAAGCGGGGCAGGAGAAAATGGGCATCGCGCTCTCCAAGCTGGCGGAAGAAGATCCCACATTCCGCACCTATACCGATGAAGAGACCGGTCAGACGATCATCGCCGGCATGGGCGAACTCCATTTGGAGATCATCGTTGACCGCCTGCTGCGGGAATTCAAAGTGGAAGCCAATGTGGGCAAACCGCAGGTTTCCTACAAAGAGACGATTACCACATCGGCCGATTGCGATATGAAATATGCGCGTCAGTCCGGCGGTAAAGGCCAGTACGGTCATGTCAAAATCACGATCGAGCCGAACGAACCCGGCAAGGGCTATGAGTTCATCAACAAAGTGGTGGGCGGCGCTATCCCCAAGGAATATATTCCCGCGGTAGATGCCGGTATCCAGGGCGCCATGCAAACCGGCGTGCTGGCGGGCTACAATGTGGTGGATGTCAAAGTCACCCTGTATGACGGTTCTTATCACGAAGTTGACTCTTCCGAAATGGCGTTCAAGATCGCGGGTTCCATGGCATTCAAAGATGCTATGAAACGGGCGAAACCCATTCTTACCGAGCCAATCATGAAAGTGGTGGTGCTGGTTCCCGAACAGTATCTCGGTTCGGTGATCGGCGACCTCAATGCCCGCCGCGCTACCATCCAATCGATGGAGCAGGTGGGCGGCACCCAGCAGGTAACCGCACAGGTTCCGCTGGCCTCCATGTTCGGCTACGCGACCGAGCTGCGTTCGATCACGCAGGGGCGCGGCCAGTATTCCATGGAGCCAAGTCATTTCGCCCAGGTGCCGAAGAGCATCCAGGAAACCATTATTACCGCTCATAGCGGCGGAAAAAACTGATTTAAAAAACATATTGATTTAGGAGGAATCCCAAAAATGGCAAAAGCTAAGTTTGAACGCACCAAACCCCATGTAAACATTGGTACTATCGGCCATGTTGACCACGGCAAGACCACGCTGACCGCCGCCATCACCAAGACCCTGGCTCTGAAGAACAGCAATGTCGAATTCATGGATTATGCCAACATCGACAACGCTCCCGAAGAGAGAGCAAGAGGTATCACAATCAACACCCGTCATGTTGAGTATGAAACCGACAAGCGTCACTATGCTCATGTTGACTGCCCCGGACACGCCGACTATGTCAAGAACATGATCACCGGCGCTGCCCAGATGGACGGCGCGATCCTTGTGGTTGCCGCTACCGACGGCCCGCTGCAGCAGACCCGCGAGCATGTGCTTCTGGCCCGTCAGGTCGGTGTGCCTGCCATCGTTGTCTATCTGAACAAGACCGACCTGGTTGACGATGATGAACTCATCGAGCTGGTCGAAATGGAAGTTCGCGAACTCCTCAACGAGTACGATTTCCCGGGTGATGATACGCCCATTATCCGCGGCTCCGCCCGTGACGCTCTCACCAGCGACAGCAAGAACCCCGACGATCCGGTCTACAAATCCATCTGGGAACTCATGGACGCGGTTGACTCCTTCATTCCTACGCCTGATCGTAAGAGCGATATGCCCTTCCTGATGCCTGTGGAAGATGTCTTCTCCATTTCCGGCCGCGGCACCGTGGCTACCGGTAGAGTGGAAAGAGGTACTGTGAAGATCGGCGATGTGGTCGAAATCATCGGTCTGACCGAAGAGAGAAGAAAGACCACCGTTACCGGTGTTGAAATGTTCCACAAGCTGCTGGATCAGGCGGAAGCCGGCGACAACATCGGCGCTCTGCTTCGTGGCGTTGCCAAGAACGAGATTGAAAGAGGACAGGTTCTCTGCAAACCCGATTCCGTCAACCCCCACACCCACTTCATCGGCCAGGTGTATGTTCTGACTGAAAAAGAAGGCGGCCGTCACAATCCCTTCTTCTCCGGCTACCGTCCTCAGTTCTATTTCAGAACCACGGATGTTACCGGCGTCATCACGCTGCCCGAAGGCGTTGAAATGTGCCGTCCCGGTGACCATGTTGACATGGATGTTCAGCTGATCACCCCCATCGCCGTGGAAAACGGTCTGCGCTTCGCTATTCGTGAAGGCGGCAGAACGGTTGGTTCCGGCGTCGTCAGCAAGATTCTCGGCTGAGTTTAAGCCAAGATTCTTACGACAAAAGGCTAAAATTTCCCGCACCGGCCGGCTTTTGCCGGTCGGTGCGGCGACTTTTGCATCACCGCATATACTGAAATAACCTTTCAAAAACAATCGGGAAGGGCGCCGCACAGACGGCAGCCCGCGCCCTTTTGTCATACAGCTTTGGGGGATGGTGCAATTCCACACCGGCGGTGTTTCCCGTCAAGGGATCAGTCCGCGAACGCTCGTCAAGCGAGCGCCGAACAGGTTACATTCCTGTACCGACGGTTACAGTCCGGATGATAAAAGCGAAATGGGCGATTATGTCCTTTTTTCTGTCCCCTTTCGGGGACTTTTTTATTGCCCTTGGGACAGAAAATTGGCTTCTATGCTAAACATAATAGCTTTTCGCTTCTGCAAAAACGGCACTATTGCCGGATTGGCGGGTAGGCACCGACAATCCATTTGTCGGGTGGGCGCCGACAATCCATTTGTCAGGCGGGCGCCGACCAATGGATTTTTTGCCCGGAAAGAGGCGATTTATATGCAAAAAACAAAAACCAAAATTCTGAAATTGATCGTGCAGGCCATGTTTGCCGCCTTGGCGTTTCTCTCGATGTTCGTCATCAATTTCAAAGTGGCGGGCTTTCTCACGCTCGATCTGAAAGACACCTTTATTACCATTTCCGCCATGGCCATTTCGCCTGTCTCAGGCGCGGTCATCACGGTACTTGTTGTTCTTCTCGAATTTCTGACCATGAGTTCCACCGGTCCGTACGGCCTCATCATGAACCTTGTCTCCTCGCTGACCTTCTCGGTGGTCGTGTCCTTGCTTTACCGCTTGCGTCGTACCCGCGCGGGCGCTTATCTGTCGCTTGGCACCGGCGTCCTCACGACCACGGCGGTGATGCTTGTGGCCAATCTGATTGTCACGCCGTTCTTTACCGGAAGCACGGTGGCCGAAGTGGCCGCCATGATTCCTACCTTGCTTTTGCCCTTTAATTTTATCAAATATGTTATGAATGCCGCGTTGATTTTCATTCTCTATAAGCCGATCTCGCAGGTTCTCAAACGCGGCGGCATCATCGCCGCCGGGGAGAGCCTCGATGAAAAAGACAAGTATCGCGTCAATGCGCGCACGGTTCTGTCCTGGGTCATCGGACTGGTTCTTATCGCGGTCAGTGTTGTCCTTCTGATTGTCGTTCTGGGCGGCGATTTTTATTGGGTGCGTCCGAAAGACTGACCCTTTCTTGCTTTTTTTATCAAATGTGGGCGGATGACTTGTTTTTTAAAGGTCTTTGTGGTACAATAAATAAGATTCTAAGGAAAGGCTTTTGCTCCGCCTATGTTGAAAGCTCTGGAAGATTTTTTGGTTCGCACCGTGGGGGTGCGGTTCGGCGTTTTTCTCTGCTCCATGATTCCCATCATCGAGCTGCGCGGCTCGGTGATTTTAGGGGCGGCGCTTTCGCTGCCGTGGTGGCAGACCTTTCTGATCAGTATTGTCGGCAATATGCTTCCGATCCCCTTCATTCTTCTCCTTTTGCGCTGGGTGCTGGAAAAGATGAAGAAAACAAAACTCTTCGGCGGCATGGCGCGCTGGCTGGAAAGAAAGGCCGAGAAAAATCGCGGCAAGGTGGATAAATACGGCTTTTGGGGGCTTTGCCTTCTGGTCGCGATCCCCCTGCCGGGTACGGGCGCCTGGACAGGAGCGCTTGTGGCATCGCTGATGAAAATGAACTTCTGGCGCGCGATGGCGGCCATTTTTGTGGGCGTACTTCTGGCGGGAACCGTCATGACGCTGGCAAGCTACGGTGTTGTGAGCTTTCTCTCTTTTCTTGCCTGAAAGGTCTCTTTACAAGAATCGGTTTTCCGTATGGAAAACCGATTCTTTTTTTGTCATCCTCTTGACATTTCGGCTTTTTGTGCTACAATAAATCCCGGCAAAGAGGGAAGGGTATTTGCCGCCTTGCGGCGCCCGCCGTCCCGGCTTTTGCCGTCCCCCGCCGGCCCCTTTTTCCTGCCGGGCGGGTATTTTGCTGCCTGAGCGGAGCTTTTTTATGATTGCCATTTTGATTGCGGCAGTGACCTGCCTTGTGATGATCTGCAGTATTTTTTTCTTCCCGCATTTGCGCCTCGGGAAACGCTCTATCGATACTTATTGGCTTGTGGCGCTTGCCGGCGCGCTTATCACCGTCGCCTCAGGGCAGGTCGATCTTGCCGCCATCGGCCGTGCGCTTGTGGCCGATACCTCGGTGAACCCTTTAAAAATTCTTATTCTCTTTCTTTCAATGACCCTGATTTCGGTTTTTCTCGATGAAGTTGGCTTCTTCCATTACCTTGCTCATAGGACGCTGGCCTTTGCCAACGGGCATCAGTTCCGCCTGTTCGCGGTGCTTTATCTGACCGTTTCGCTCTTGACCGTCTTTACCTCCAACGATATCATTGTCCTGACCTTTACGCCCTTTATCTGCTATCTTGCCAAAAACGAGCATATCAGCCCCACGCCCTATCTGATTGCCGAGTTTGTCGCGGCCAACACGATGAGCATGATGTTTGTCATCGGCAACCCCACCAATATTTATATCGCGTCCTCCTACGGCATCGACTTTTTTTCCTATTTCAAAGTGATGGCGCTGCCGACGCTCGCCGCCTCGCTCACGGCCTTTCTGGTACTCTGTTTGCTTTTCCACCGCTCTCTTCGTATGCCCACGCATGTGGAGCCGGAAAGCTCGAAAATCAAAAGCAAGCCGCTTCTCGTCATCGGTCTTGCCGACCTTGTGATATGCACGCTTCTTTTGGTGTTCAGCTCTTATCTCGATGTGGAGATGTGGGCGGTGTCGCTTGCCGCCGTGACGGCGCTCTTTCTTTTGGTGGGGCTTTACTGCCTTGTGCGCAGAGAATCGCCCGAGGAACTGAAAGCCACGCTGAAACGGGGACCATGGCAGCTCGTACCCTTTATGCTTTCCATGTTTGTGTTGGTGCTGTCGCTCTCTCAGGTGGGCGTGCCGGAATGGATCGAAGCGGATCTCGGGGAAGGGCATCCCGTGTTTGCCTACGGCGTCGCCTCCTTCTTATCCGCCAATCTCATCAACAATATCCCGATGAGCGTGCTGTTCTGCCCGGTGATCGGAAAATTGCCGGTGATGTCGCAGCTGCCCGCCGCCTATGCCGCCATCGTCGGCTCCAATCTCGGCGCATATCTTACGCCGATCGGGGCGCTGGCCGGCATTATGTGGCTTTCGCTGCTCAAAAATCACGGCGTCAAATTCCGCTGCCTCGACTTTATCCGCTACGGCGCCGCCGTGGCGCTGCCCGCGCTTGCCGCCGCCCTGTTTTCTCTTTCGCTGGTGCTTTAATTTTGTCGCCCTTTTGTGAAAAAAAGCCGAAAAACCGCTTTTTTTGAAAAAAGCGTTGACAAATCGCGAAGGATGTGTATAATATAAATAACCTCTTATCAAGAGTGGCGGAGGGACAGGCCCTGTGAAGCCACGGCAACCTGCGTTTTGTAAGGTGCCAATTCCATGGAGATGAGAAAAGCACCCATGGGTCACCCTGGGTGCTTTTGTTTTTCTTGCGGCGCGGTTTGGCGTTTTTGTCAACACCGCCGAAGCGAAAATCTTGAAGAGAAAAGATCCCGGCCTTGTGCAGGATATGGCCGGAAAAGACAAAAAGAAAGGCGCTTCTTTCTGCGCGCAAGGGATGCGCGCAGGCAAGCGAAACAGGAACTTCTTATGAAAAAACTCTTTACTTCCGAATCCGTGACAGAAGGGCATCCCGACAAGGTTTGCGATATCATTTCCGATTCGATTCTCGATGCGATTCTCTCGCAGGATGCCGATGCCCGCGTGGCATGTGAGACGACCGCCACCACCGGCATCATCAATCTTTTCGGCGAGATCACCACGACGGCTTCCGTGGATTTTGAAGCCATCGTGCGGCGCTGTCTGCGCGCCATCGGCTATGACCGCGCCAAATATGGCTTTGACGGCGATACCTGCGCCGTGGTTTCCTCGCTGCATAAACAGTCGCCCGATATCGCGCTTGGCGTCGACCGTTCTTTAGAGGCCAAACAGCAGACCGAGAGCGATGCTTTCAGCATCGGCGCCGGCGACCAGGGCATGATGTTTGGTTATGCCTGCGACGAAACGCCGGAACTCATGCCGCTCCCGATTTCTTTGGCGCACGCGCTGGCCAAGCGCCTGACGCAAGTGCGCAAAGAGGGCATTCTGCCCTATCTGCGGCCGGACGGCAAGACCCAGGTGACGGTGGAATATGACGGCGATCGCCCGCTGCGCGTGGACACCGTCGTGATTTCCGCCCAGCACGATCCCGATGTCGATCATGATACCATTGAACGGGATATTCGTGCGCATGTGATTGTTCCTGTCATTGACAAGGCGCTGCTTGATGACAAGACGAAATTTTATGTCAATCCCACCGGGCGTTTTGTGGTGGGCGGCCCTATGGGCGATTCCGGCTTGACCGGACGCAAGATCATTGTGGATACTTACGGCGGATATGCCCGCCACGGCGGCGGCGCTTTTTCCGGCAAAGACCCCACCAAGGTGGATCGGTCGGCTACTTATGCCGCCCGCTATATTGCCAAAAACATCGTGGCAGCGGGGCTTGCCAGACGCTGCGAAGTACAGGTGGCTTACGCCATCGGCGTGGCGCACCCCGTGTCGCTCTTAATCGACACCTTTGGCACCTCCGCGCTGTCCGGCGATCTCATCGCCGATGCGGTGAGCCGCCTCGTCGACCTGAGGCCGGCGGCCATTATCGAAAAATTCTCCCTGCGCCGTCCCATTTACGCGCCGCTTGCCGCTTATGGACAGATCGGGCGGGAAGAGTTGGGCTGCCCTTGGGAGGCGCTTGACCTGGTGCCGGCGCTGAAAGCGGCGCTGGGCGGCCGTTGAATCGGCTGCCTGTCCGGGCGCTCTGACATGGCTGTCTGAAATACACTGCCGGCAAATCGGCGCAAAAGAGTGCCGTTCTGCCGGCGGTTTTCCCTCTGGCCGATCGGTCGGTCATCACAGGAAAGGAGGAGGCGTGCATGGGTCTTTTGGAAGAAGCCGAACAAAGACATCTCGACGGCGATACGCTGGAAGGCGTGATTGAAAATGTCATTTACTGCAACGAATCCAACGGTTACGCGGTGTGCGAATTGGCTGTCGGAGACGAGCTTGTGACGATTGTCGGGATCATGCCCTATATCAATGCCGGCGAGACGATCAAAGCACGGGGAAAATGGGAAAAACACGCCGCCTACGGCGACCAGTTCAAGGTGGAGTCCTATGAAAAGCAATTGCCCGCCAGCGCCGACGCTATCATAAAATACCTTTCCTCCGGCATGATCAAGGGGTTGGGCGCCGTCACGGCCAAACGCATTGTGGATCAGTTCGGCGAGGACACCTTCGATGTCATAGAGAGTCACCCCGAGTGGCTCACGGACATAAAAGGCATTACGGCCAAAAAAGCGCAGGAGATTTCGGAGGCTTTCAAGGATCAGTTCGGCGTGCGGTCGATCATGCTCTTCTGCCGTGACTTTTTCGGTCCGGCCATCATCATGAAGATCTATAAAAAATGGGGTTCCGCCGCCATCGATACCATCAACCGCAACCCCTATGCGCTTTGCGACGAGATATACGGCATCGGGTTTGACCGCGCCGATCAGCTTGCCGCCTCCATCGGCTATGCGAAAGACTCGGAATTTCGGATCGGCGCCGGCCTCAAATACGCGCTTTCCTATAACGCCACGCACAACGGCCATATGTACATTCCCCGGGACAAGCTGGTGGCTTTGACGGCGGAGCTTCTGGAACTGGATTCCGCTCTGATTGAGCCGGTGCTGAAGTCGCTGGAGGATAGCAAGGCGCTTGTCACGGTCGACTATGGCGGCCGCGCCTGCACCTATCTTGCGGAATATTATGAGGCCGAATGTTACATTGTACGCAAGCTGCTCCTGTTGGATACCCTCTGCGAGAAAACCCCGTTAGACGATATTGAACACATGATCAACCAGATCGAGTATGAGGAGCAGGTCTCTTACGCCAAATTACAGCGCAAAGCGATCATCGCCGCCGTCAACAACGGCGTTATGCTTTTGACCGGCGGCCCCGGCACCGGAAAAACCACGATCATACGGGCGGTGATTCGAATCTACGATCGGATGGGCTTCAAAATCGCGTTGGCGGCTCCCACCGGCCGCGCCGCCAAGCGCATGTCGGAAGCGACACAGTGCGAAGCCAAGACGATTCATCGGCTGCTCGATATGGAATATTTGGCCGGGGAGCGAACCAAATTCAGGCGAAACGAAAACAATCTTTTAGAGGAAGAAGTGATCATCATTGACGAGGCTTCCATGATGGACGCCTTGCTGATCACCGCCTTGCTGAAAGCCATGCGGCCCGGCGCCCGGCTGATGCTCATCGGGGATGCCGATCAATTGCCCTCGGTGGGCGCGGGGCAGGTACTCTGCGACCTTCTCGCTTCCGACCGTTTTGCCACCGTCCGCCTGACCGAGATTTTCCGTCAGGCGCAGGAAAGCCGGATCGTCACCAACGCGCACGCGATCAACCACGGGGAACTCCCCGTACTTACCGATAAAAAAGGCGATTTCTTTTTTCTCTCGCGGGAAAATGAAGCGGATATTCTTCCCACCGTGGTGAATCTCTGCTGCCACCGTTTGCCGAAAACCTACGGGGTCGACAAAAGAGACGCCATTCAGGTCATCACGCCCTCCCACAAAGGGGTCGCTGGCACCGAGGCGCTGAACAGCGCTCTTCAGCGGGCGCTGAATCCGCCGCAACCCGGGCGACGAGAACGCAAATTTCGCGGCGTTGTCTTTCGGGAAGGGGATAAAGTCATGCAGATCCGCAACAACTATGAACTGGAGTGGGAGCGGTATGACGAAAAAGGCTGCGGCATTTTCAACGGCGATATCGGCGTGATCGAGGCCATCAGCTTTTCCGACGAGGTGATGCGCATCAATTTTGACGACCGAATCTGCCTGTACGAATTTGCCAAGCTTGAGGATCTCGAACACGCCTACGCCATCACTGTCCATAAAAGCCAGGGCAGTGAATATCCCTTTGTGATCATTCCACTTTTTCGCTATGCGCCACGGCTTTTGACCCGCAATCTTTTGTATACCGCGGTGACGCGGGCGCAAAAGACGGTGATTCTGGTTGGCTCCGCCTCCGTCGTACAGACCATGGTGGAAAACAACCGGCAATCCAAACGCTATACCGGCCTTTCGCGGCTGCTCGAACAGGCATAGAGGCGGGGCGGTATGAAAGTTTTGGATTTTTTCTGGAATCTTCTTTTTCCGCCCTACTGCCTTGCCTGCGGAGCGCCGCTCGATGTTTTCAGCGATGAGGCGCTCTGTCCGTCCTGCGAGGCCGCGTTCCGGCGGGAAACCGAATACCCCTGTCCGCTCTGCCGCGCGCCGCAAAAGGATTGCCGCTGTCTTCCCCGGTACTTGAACAAATACGCGTCGGAAGGCATTCATCTTGCCGAATATACCAAAGAGAAAAGCATCACGCGGCAGCTGATCCTCTCCGCCAAAAACCGCAGCGACGCCTACCTTCTTCGCTTTTGGGGGAGGACGCTTGCTCAAACGGTGAAAGAGCGGCTTGACCCCGCCGGCATGGTGGTGACATTCGTGCCGCGCGACAGGAGAAAGAAAGCCAAAACCGGCGTCGATCAGGCGGAAGATGTGGCAAAAGCCATGGCCAAAGCGCTGGGACTTGTCTGTCTTCCCCTTCTTGTCCATAAAAAGGCGGCACAGCAAAAGGAACTGTCGCGCGCCGAGCGGAGAATCAACGCGGGGCAGGCGTTTGCGCTCAGGAAAAACGCGCCGATGGCGGTTTTGGGCAAGCGGGTATTGCTTTATGACGATCTGATGACAACCGGCGCCACGATGGCCGCCTGCCTCA
>CANQXN010000026.1 GCA_947627815.1 uncultured Clostridia bacterium
GTAATTGCGGCGATCGTTTTGGGCATCGTCATCGTGGCGGCCGCCCTTGGCGCCCTTGTCTGGATCAAGGTAAAAAAAGCCCGATAAAGGAAAGAAACCGTATGACTTTTTTAGAAGAAAAACAGCTAAATTTTATCAATCTTCGCTTCGGCACCTTTATTCATTTCAACAGCGCCAGCGTGCAGTTCCACGCTTCTTGCGATGTTATCGACTGGGAATACGATGTCGAAAACGCCGGCGCGCCCCGGCGCTATCCCTTCGATGAGAAGGCGTGGGCGCCCGCCGAAGCCGAACCCGACCGCTGGGCGGCCGTCGCCAAGGCGGCAGGCTGCCGCTTTGCCGCCCTCACCGCCAAGCATCACGACGGCTTTTGCCTCTGGCCGACGGCGGCCACGACCCATTCGGTCGCTTCCGCCACCGTCAAAACCGATCTTGTGGCAAAGTATCTCGCCTCTTTCCGCAAAGCCGGCATCGCCGCCGGTCTCTATTTCTCGATTCTCGACCTGACCGAGGGCATCAGTCGGCACGCGCCCTTTGACAGCGCCGCCTGGGACTTTGTCAAACGGCAGGTGACCGAGCTTTTGACCGACTACGGGCCGATCCCCTTTCTCATGGTGGACGGCTGGGGCGCCCCTTGGGGCGGGCCGACCTTTGAGGCGCTGCCTTTTGCCAAGTTGGACGCGCTGGTGAAATCGCTGCAGCCCGACTGCCTGCTTTTGAATATCGGCTGCTCCGATTCGCTGGCGGGCAGTGACGCGGTCTTTTACGAAAACGCCGCCGGGCAGGAGGTGGACGACGGCTTTATGGGGCCTGGCGTCTCCTGCAACAAGTTAACGCCCACCTGGTTCCATCGGGACGAAGACCGCCTGACCGCCCCCGCTTCCGCCGCCTGGGCGGTCGAGAAGGCGAAGGGCTATTTTGCCAAAAATGTCAATTTCATGCTCAATCTCTCGCCCGATGAAAACGGGAAACTCGATCCCGCGCTCACCCGCCGCTTTGAAGAGATCGGCCGCTCGCTCCTGCTTCCGCCGCCGCTGACAGGACTGCCGGCGGGCTGGCTGAAGCGCTGACTTTTCCCCGGGTGTTCTTGACGAAATCGCGCCGGTTCCTTTGCCTTTTTTGCTTTTTTTGTTGATTTTTGCCGGAAGATATGGTACAATAGCGTAGAACCTTGGAAGGAGACACTGCTTATGTCGATTTCTTTGAAAAAGCGGGCGGGCTTGCTTTTGCTCGTCTGCGTCATGCTCTTTGTCTTTGCGGGCTGCGGCTTTGCGCCAAAAACGGTGAGCGAGCCGACGCTGTCGGAGACGGTCACGGCAAGCGCCGTCTTTCTCTCGGCCAACAGCGATGAGGCGGCGGTCAGCCTTTCTTCTTCGCCCGCCCATACCGGCGACGCCGCCAAACTCGCCATCCGCGCCATCATTTCTAAGCTGAAACATGAAGAATCGTACGGCGAACTGCGCTATGATCTTCCCAAAACCGATCCCGGCGACGCGTCCGGCACGATCCGCCTCTTTTACAGCGGCAAGGAAGTCAGCGCGACATGGGATTACGGCGCAACCTGGAACCGCGAGCATGTCTGGCCGGCTTCGAAGGGCTGGTTCGGCCATAGCAACAGTGAAAAAGGCGCCACCGGCGATATTCACCATATCCGCCCCGACAGCCCGAACGGCAACTCCGCTCGCGGCAACAAAGCCTTCGGCGAGAGCAGCGGCTACTACAACCCGCCCGACGAGGTAAAGGGCGATATCGCGCGCGTCCTCTTCTACATGCTCACTCGCTACCGCCAGACCGATTCACAATATCCCATCACCAATGTGGCGCAGTCGATCGAAATGCTTTTGCGCTGGAACAAGCTTGACCCCGTGGACGAGCACGAGATTGTGCGCAACAACGAGGCCTATGGCATCCAGGGCAACCGCAATCCTTTCATCGACTGTCCGGCGCTTGCCGACACCATCTGGGGCGACGCCGCCTGACCTTGCCTTTTCTATCAGCATATACCCCCGCCGGTGAAGACCTGCGGGGGTCTCTTGCTTTTTCCCCTTTTTTTGCTTGACAAGCCCTGACAGGGGTGCTATAATAAGCCGTTATCGGCGAAAGGAGAGGCGGACAGGCGCCGGAGAGGTCATGAGCGAATTTCTCTTTGTACTCAACAGTCTCGGCTTGGGCGTGGGGCTTGCCATGGACGCTTTTTCCGTCTCTTTGGCCAACGGCCTTGCCGAACCCTACATGAAAACCGGGAAAATGTGCGGTGTGGCGGGCGTTTTCGGCCTGTTTCAGGGGCTTATGCCGATGCTCGGCTGGATCCTTGTCCACAGCGTGCTTTCCTATTTTACCGCCGCCGAAGCGGCGATCCCCTATGTGGCGCTCGCTCTCCTTGCCTTCATCGGCGGGAAGATGATTTATGACGGTGTCCGCCATAAGCCTGCCGGCGAGGAAGGCGTCGAGGCGCGCCGCATCGGCCTTGTCATGCTCTTGGTGCAGGGGCTTGCCACCTCGATCGACGCCCTTTCGGTGGGGGTGACCATCGCCGATTACGATCTCTTTCACGCGCTCTTCTGCGCTACGCTTGTGGCGCTTGTCACCTTTATGATCTGCCTTGTCGGGCTGTTTTTGGGCAAAAAATTCGGCACCCGCCTCGCCGGTAAAGCCGAGCTTTTGGGCGGCGTGATCCTTGTCGCCATCGGCCTGGAAATCTTCCTCACCGGCCTTTTGGGTTAACTTCTCATAAAACGAAAAAATCGCCTGTCTTTGACAAAAAAGTCAAACGGCAGGCGGCTTTTTTATTTAAAAAACTTGCGGAAGCGGGCGCGGTATCGGGTGAGGTAGAGCAGGGTCAGGCGGCCGAGGAGCAGATCGTCGAGGAGAAAGGTGAGATTGGCGACGCCGATAAAGAGCGCGAGCAGCCAGCCGGTATAGGTTTCCAGCGAAAAGAGAAAGCGGGCGGCGAGCAGCACCAAGGCAAGCGCTGCGTTGAAATAGACAACCTTGACCGCCAAGCGCAAAAGGCGAAAGCGCAGTTTGTCGAACTGCCGCTTGATCAAGGGATAGAGGCCGCCAAAGAGAAGATAAATGCCGGCGATGAATTTGTTCTGGAGCAGAAGCAGCGAGAGGAGCGATGTGCCGGCGTAGATCATAAACGCCCAGCCCTCCCCCAATTCGATGAGGGCGAGCGCCAAAAGGAAGGAGGCGAGGAGCGAAACGGTGAGATCGGCGATTTCGAGAAAGGAGGCGGCAAAGAGAATGACGACGCTCAAAGCGACAAAAAGCGCCGACAGCGTCAGTTTTTTGGTTCGCTTCATTCCATCACCTTCACTTTCCCGCAAGAGTTTTAACGGTTATCGCTTTTTAACAGCACCGGATCATATCGCCGCCGCAGCAGTTGCAGAGCAAGTTGGCACAGCAGAGCGATGTGCATAAATCGCCGCCGCAGCAGGTGTCGGTGTTGCTGTTTTGATACGCCCCGCCGTTTGGCTGGCTTGCCGTCATGCGGAGCCTGTCCAGCGTGGCACGGTATTCCTGGTTGCCGGGGTCAAGGCGGCAGGCGTTTTCAATTAAGCGCATGGCGTCATAATAGCGGCCGGCGCGGATGTAGACGCACCCCTTGAGAAAGGACCATTCGGCGCCGCGCTCGCCATAAGGCACATGCTCCAAAAGGCTGTCGGCCTCGCGGACATTTCCCTCGTTGATCAGATTGCGCACCCGGATATACAGGTCGGTATGGGAGTCGCCGTTTGTGTCGCCGCTTCTGCCGGAAGAAGTGCCGGAAGCACCAGACGCGCCGCTTGCGCGCATCGCCTTGATCTCTTCATAGGCTTCGTTGATTTCCTGCATTTTCTGGGAGGCAAGTTCCCGCAGATCGTCGTTCTGGATGTTGTCGGGATGGTATTTTTTGACTAAAGCGTAGTAGGCTTTTTTGATTTCTTCATCCGAAGCATCGGGAGATACGCCTAACACCTTGTAGGGGTCTTTCATTGGGGGATCGCCTCCTTTTTTCCTGAAAATTTCATGCGTTTGCCCTCTGCCACCACCGAATCCACCATGTCGGCAAGGCCGAGGACAAGAATGTTTCGGATGATGGCCTCGATACCGGGGTCGGCGAGAGAGAGAAGATCGAGCGCGCCGGCGGCGCAGGAGAGTTCCCATTTGAGGGCGGCGGTCATATCGGTGATAAATCCCTTGTCCCAGCGGTCGGCGCCGCTCAGCACCAGGGCGTTATAACTGCCCGATTTTTTGTCATCGTCATAATCGGATATCGCATCTAAAAGATAAATGATCCGTCCCACCCGATAGCCGATCTCCTTTAAGCAGACCGCCTGATCATGGCGCAGGGGCGGCAGGGCAAAGCAGTCAACTGCGGCTTTGGCCGCAGACTTTTTTTTGCCGGAACCCGGTTTCTCGGAACCTGAGTTGTCGGTAGTCGAAGTATCTTTCTTGTCGGTGACGGGGTCGAAGGCAAAGATCGCGCCGAGCAGTTCCCCGAAGAGGGAAGCGCCGGGATAGAGAGAGGTTTCTTTTTGCTCCTCCAGCGCGGCGATGGCTTCGAGCTTGGTGTGGAGAAGAGCCGCCAGAGAGGGCAGGGGCGCTTTTTGAATGCTCTTTTTCACCCCGCCCGCCGCGATGGCGCGGGCAAGACGCCTGCCTTTTTCGTCCTTTCTGTCGTCCTCCAACTTGCCGTAGGTGAGCAGCGCCATGGCGGCGGCGGTGTAGGCAAGCGCGGGGGAATCTTTGACATAGCGGGTCTTGCGGACAGGGCGCGCCGCACAGCGGCAGCGAGCCAAGGTGGAGCGCTCCTCGGCGGCGCCCACGCGGCAGAGCGCCAACAAAACGGCGTCATAGGAGAGCAGGGCGGGCAGGCGGCGGGAGAGCTTTTTCTCCTCCCGGCAGACGCCGCAATAGAGGGCGCGGTAATATTCTAATTCCTTGACCCGCAAATCGGACGGTCGCGGGAGAACATAACCGAACATGAAACCTCCTGTCTCCCTTTGCTTGACAAGGGGAAAAAAGCGTGGTATACTGAACTACAGCGGGCAAAATCCTGCCCAATACTTCTTTATACCATAAATATATGACATAAGTCGGAATTTTATATGACCAAGTCGTGAACAGCAGGAGGAGAAATGCCATGCCGAAACTGAAAATCGCCGATCTTGTGATCGATATTAAGCGCGACAACCCCATTTTGGCGGGGCAGATCGCCGACTATCTCTCGAAAGAACCGGCGGATATCACGGTGGATTTCGGGCAGGACTATATCGAGCGCGAGATCGAGGCGGAGGTGCGCAGCAATTTTACCTTTTCGCCCGCCTACAGCGAATATTTGGCGATTTATCGCTATATCGCCACCGCGTTTGTCGATCACGACGGCTTTCTGATGCACGGCTCCGCCCTGGCGTTTGACGGCAAAGGCTATCTCTTCACAGCGCCCAGCGGCACCGGCAAATCCACGCATACCCGCCTCTGGCGCGAGGTGTTCGGCGACCGGGTGGTGATGGTGAACGACGACAAGCCCATGGTGACGCGGCGGGCGGGGCGCTTTTATCTTTCCGGCACGCCCTGGAGCGGCAAGCACGACCTTGACAGCAATATCACGGTGCCGCTTGGCGGGATCGTCTTTCTCGAGCGGGGCAAGGAAAACAAAATTGACCCCGCCTCGCCCGATCGTGTGCTGCCCTTGCTCTTTCGGCAGGTCTATCGCCCGGCGGACAGCGCGCATTGGCTTGCCACCATCGACCTGCTCAACGATCTGTTGGCCGTCTGCCCCCTCTATCGCCTCGTTTGCAACATGGACAAAGAGGCCGCGCGCGTGGCCATGGCGGGGCTTGTCGGGGCAAACGGAGAAACGCCCGCAGAGTAACGCCGTTTTTGACCCCAAAAAGGAAGGTTATTTTCAAAAACGATTGACTTTTTCTGAATTTCTGCTACAATAAGAGCTGGAAAACAAGCGAGAGAAAGGGAGTTTGCGCGATGAAACTGAAACAGGGCTTTGTTTTGAGAAAATGCGGCGCCGCCGAAATCGTGGTGCCGGTGGGCGAAAATGTCGAAAAATACAAAAATCTGATGATCACCGTTTCGGGTTCCGGGCGGCTTTTGTGGGATCGCCTGGCAGAAGGCTGCGAGCGGGAAGACCTCATCGCGGCGCTTTTGGATGTCTATGAAGTGGAGCGCCCGGTGGTGGAAGCCGATGTCGATCGGTTTTTGAAAAAAATGAAGGAAGCGGATCTGTTAGATGGCTGAAGCCTATGAAGATGTGCTGAAAAAGCAGGGCGTTTTGGTCTTTTCTCCCGGGGGGACATCGATGATGCCGCTGCTCCGGCACCATGAAAATCCCGTGGTTCTCGAGCCGGTACACGGCAGGCTGAAAAAGGGCGATATTGCCTTTTATAAACGGCGTGACGGGCAGTATGTGTTGCACCGCATCATCGGGGTCAAAAAGGACGGCTATCTCTGCTGCGGCGACAATCAGACGCGGGTGGAAAAGGGCGTGACCGACGACATGATTTTTGCCGTTCTGACCGGCTTTTACAAAGACGGCGTTCTTGTCCGGGCAGACGACCCCGCCGTTATGCGCTACGGCAGGCGCCGGATGCGCTCCCGCCCCTTTCGCGCTTTCAAAAACGCGCTGGCGCGCCGTCTGCACCGTCTTGAGAAAAAGAAAAAATGATTTTTTGAGGGCTATCTTTTTGTTTTTTGCCGAAACGGCGGACAAAGATCGCCCTTTTTCCCCAAAGAGGGGGTCCCCAAAAAGGGGAGAAAGAAGGGTCATATGACACAAGAAAATTATACCATGCTCTGCGATTTTTATGAACTGACCATGGGCAACGGGTATTTCCTCTCTGACAAAAAGGACACGGTCACTTATTTTGACATCTTTTTCCGCGACATTCCCGACGGCGGGGGCTACGCCATCGCCGCGGGGCTGGATCAGGTCATCGATTACATCGAAAACCTGCGCTTTACGCCCGAGGACATCGCCTGCCTGCGGCAAAAGGGTTGTTTTGACGAGCGATTTTTGACCTATTTGCAGCATTTTTCCTTCACCGGCGACATCTGGGCGGTGCCGGAAGGCACGCCGATCTTCCCCGGCGAACCGATCCTCACGGTGCGGGCGAAGGCGATTGAGGCGCAGTTTATCGAGACTTTTCTGCTCTTGACCCTGAACCATCAGTCGCTCATCGCCACCAAGACTTCGCGGATCGTCTCGGCGGCGCAGGGGCGGCCGGTAGCGGAATTCGGTTCCCGCCGGGCGCACGGAACCGCCGGCGCCATTTTGGGCGCGCGGGCGGCCTACATCGCGGGCTGCGCCAGCTCGGCCTGCACCATCGCCGAGGAGCGTTACGGCGTCCCCGCCAGCGGCACCATGGCGCACTCCTGGGTGCAGATGTTTGACAGCGAGTTTGAAGCCTTTGATACCTATTGCTCGATTTATCCCCACAACGCCACCTTGCTTGTGGATACCTACAATGTGCTGAACAGCGGCGTACCCAACGCCATCAAGGCCTTTCACAAGCACAACATCACAGACGGCGGCGTGCGCATCGATTCGGGCGACCTCGCCTATCTCTCAATTCAGGTGCGGAAAATGCTCGACAAAGCGGGGCTTCCCAATTGCAAAATCGTCGCCTCCAATTCGCTCGATGAACATATCATCCGCGACCTCATCGCCCAGGGCGCCAAAATCGACGCTTTCGGCGTCGGCGAGCGCCTGATCACCGCTCGCTCCTCCCCGGTGTTCGGCGGGGTGTATAAGCTCTGCGCGGTGGAAAAAGAGGACGGTACGATCGTGCCGAAGATCAAAATCAGCGAAAATGTCGGCAAGATCACCAACCCCCATTTTAAAAAGGTCTACCGCCTCTTCGATAAGGCCACGGGCAAGGCCATGGCCGACCAGATCTGCCTCCATGACGAGGAGATCGACGAGACGAAGCCCCTCACCATTTTTGACCCCGATTACACCTGGAAGCAAAAGACCCTGACCGATTTTTGCGCCAAAGTCTTGCTTGTGCCGATCTTTCAGGGCGGCGTCTGCGTCTATGACCGGCCTTCGGTGCCGGAAATCCGCGCCTACTGTCAGAAGCAGATGGACGCCTTGTGGGACGAGGTCAAGCGTTTGGACAATCCTCACAAGTATTATGTCGACCTCTCCGAAAAGCTCTGGCGGCTCAAACGCGAGCTTTTGAACCGGCACTGAACCGGCAAACGCTATGTCAACCATCAGCAATCCGCCGCGCGCGTCCTTGTGTGAAGGCGCGTCCTCGCGCGAGCGCGCGTTTGCCGGCGCGCTCCCCTTCGTCTGCCCGGTCTGCCGCCGCCCGCTTGTCCGGCAGCGCCCCGTCGGGGGCGGCGCCTCTTTGTGCTGTGCAGAGGGCCACAGGTTCGACATCGCGCGGCAGGGCTATGTCAATCTCTGCCGGCGGCCGGGATCGGGCAAGCGGGGCAGAACGCACGGCGACAACGACGCTATGATGGCGGCGCGCGGGGCGTTTCTTTCCGCCGGACACTATGCCTTTCTGCGGGATACGCTGGCCGAAACGGTCAAGCGCCTTTTGCCCGCCGGTCTTCTGCTCGACTGCGGCTGCGGCGAGGGGTATTATACCGAGGCGTTGGCCTGCGCCGGGCTTGACACCGGGCTTTCGGTCTACGGGTTAGACCTTTCGGCCAAGGGGGCGGGGCAGACCGCCCGGCGGGCGCATGTTGCCGGCGCCGTCGTGGCCTCGGCCTACGATATGCCGCTGGCGCAGGATAGCTGTGACGGCGTTGTCACGGTCTTTGCGCCGCTGGCCGACAAAGAATTTGCCCGGGTGCTGAAACCGGGCGGGCTTTTTTTCAATGTGATTCCGGCGGCGCGGCATTTATGGGAACTCAAACGCGTTCTCTACGACAAGCCCTATGAAAACCGGCCGCGACACCAAGCGCCGGAAGGCTTTGTCCTCGAAGAGGTGATCCCTGTCGAGGCCATCATGCCGCTTGACAAAACCGCCGTCGGCGCGCTTTTGCTCATGACGCCTTATTTTTACCGCACGAGCCGCGAAGGGATCGAAAAAGCCATGTCGCTTGACGCGCTCGATGTCACGGCGTCCTTTGAAATCCTTGTGGCAAGAAAAGAGTAAAAATTCGTGAAAAAAGCCATTTTTCATTCATTTCAACCGCCGGTTGCGTGAAAATTCCCTATTTGGTTGACCGATTTTTCTCCGATTCAACAGATGTTTCATTGAAAAATCCCGCCGCTTAGGCTACAATATAATCACGGCAAAGGTCAGGGCCCGATGTTTGCCGAAACTGTTTTTAAGGAGATAGAAACATGGACACATTGGGAAAAAGAATTTTTACACTTCGCCGCGACAAGGAACTCACACAGGAGGATGTCGCCGAGCGCCTCGGCGTCAGCCCGCAGGCCGTTTCCAAGTGGGAGAACGACCAGACCTGCCCCGATATCACGCTTTTGCCCGATCTCGCGAAGCTTTTGGGCGTTTCCGTCGATCGGCTTCTGACGGGCGAGAGCGATGAAAAAAAGCCGGAAGTCCGCCTTCTGACGCCGGAAGAGAAAAAGGACATAAACGATATGATCCTTAAAATCGAGGTCGATTCCGCCGACGGCGACAAGGTGCGCGTCAATTTGCCGATGGGGCTTGTCGAGGCGGGCATCGAGATGGGCATGTCGATGTCTAACATCGGCATCAACAGCGAGGCCATGAAGCATATCGACCTTGCGAAACTCTTCGAGGCCGTCCGAAACGGCGCGGTCGGCAATCTTGTGGATGTCAAAAGCTGCGACGGGGATGTTGTGAGGATCTTCGTCGAATGAAAATTTCGGTAAAAACAGACGACAAAAAGTTTTTTCTTATGTTTCCGACATCGCTGGCGTGCAACGGCCTTGTCGCGAAGATCGTGGCGAAGCACACCGACGGGCTTTCCGCCGAGCAGCTCTCAAAGCTGTTCAAGGCGCTGAAACAATACCGCCGCCGTCACGGCCCGCTCGATCTCGTCGATGTCGCCACCGCCGACGGCACCAAAGTACATATCACGATTTGAAAAAATCCCGACATTTTGTCGGGATTTTTTATGAAAAGGTTTGTCGTCACACCCCCTTTTCGCTTTTCGAAAAGGGGGCGGCGCGTTACGGGCTGTCGGTTTGCAGATAGGCAAGGATTTCCTTTTCGATCCAGTAGCGAAAGACGGTGCCGGGCAGGCGGTCGGCAAGCGGCTTGATCTTTTGATAGCAGGCGGCGCCGTCCACCGCCCCTTCCCAGATGTCGGCATAGCAGAAGTCAAAACGGCCGGGGGCAAGCGCGGCGAGGTAAGCGAAGGCGTCGGCCTCGACGACGCGGATCTTTTCTCTGTGAGGAAAACGGGGGAGCAGGTAGGTTTCAAAGAGCGAGATGACCTCGGGGGCGTGTTCCACGATGACGATTTCACTGACCTCGGGCTTGTCGGCAATCGCAAAGGGATACCAGCCGATGCCAAGCCCGAGTACCAGCACCCGCCCGCGCGCGGCGGGGACATCCGGCCCCATGGAAAAAAGCTCGGAGGGGCAGGCCGACACCCAGGGCATATCCCCTTCATAGAGGGCGGGAAAGGAGACCCGGCGGGAGAAAAAGCCGAGTTTGGGCAATACCATGGGCGCCGCAAGATCGGGCATGTCATAGAGAAACAGCTCGCCTTTGCGGTATTCGGCGGAAGTCAGGAGAAAATTGCCCCGCCGCGCCTCGACCGGGCGGGCAAAGGTTTCAAGATAGGGGTCGGAGAGAAAGGCGTCGGCGTCAAGGCGTTTGGCGTTGGCAAACACGCCGGCGAGATAGGCGCCGTCCGCCGCCGCCGCGATGCCGTAGTCCTCTAAAAAGCGCCGGATCACATAAAAAGTCTCAAAATCGCCGTCATAGAGCCGCAATGTCCGCAGTTCGTCAAGCTCCGCTTCGGAAAAAGCGCGTTTGGCTTTGGCAAGGTCGGCAGGGGTATAGGCGACGCGGGGCTGACACTCGGCGATGATCTTTCCCACCCGGGCGGTGAGGGTCAGGGAATTTTCGTATGTCATAGGATACAAACCTCCGATACAGGGGCAAAAAAGACGGAAAAAGGCATTGAAAACGAGCGCTTTCAATGCCTTTTTGGCATAGTGTCGGACAAAATCGGCTTACAGCGTGGCAAGCAGGGTGTCAACATCGGTGATTTCGGCGCCGTAGGTGTCCTTTAAATACTTGATGCCGTAAACATAATCCTCTTCGGTAAAGGAATCGGTGGCATCCTTCGGCACGACGATGTCATAGCCCAACTGATAGGCGTCGGCGGAGGTATGGCGCACGCACATATGGGCGTGAAGCCCCGTGACGATCACGGTATTGACGCCGAGTTCTTTCAAGAGCAGGTCGAGATCGGTGTGGAAAAAGCCGCTGTAACGGCGTTTGGGGACGACATAGTCTTTGTCGCAAAGGCCGAGTTCGGGGATGACCTCGGCGCCGGGGGTACCGGCGATGGCGTGATCGCCCCAGAGTTTTAATTCATGATCGATGCCCTTGATATGGGCGTCATTGCAGAAGATCACGGGGATGCCCTTTTCGCGGCAGCCCTTCAAGAGTTCGGCGGTTTTCGGCACAATGGCCAGCCCCCGGTCGCATTTCAGGGCGCCGGTGACAAAATCGTTCAACATGTCCACCACCAGGACGGCATATTTTTTGCTCATAATTTTCCCTCGATTTTTTTATCATTTTTCTGTCATACGCTTTATTGAATTGAAAAGATTATACCCCCATTTTGGGCGTTTGTCAAGGGTTTTGCCGATGTTTTTGCATAAAAAAAGCGCTTTTGGGGGTCAAAAACGGGCAAACGGGCAAAAGAAAGGAGGGGAAGCGGGCCAAAAGGCGCGCTTCCCCCAAGAAAGGTACAAGCCATTATTGAATGGTGCGGTCGATTTTGAAGCGCATGATCTTGCGCAGGGTATTTTTGGGGAATTCCTTGTCCCGGATCCTGACAAAGCCGACCTTCTTATAGGGGACGGCGTGCCGGTTGTAGTCGTTGATAAAGGGTGAGAAATAGGCCTCGTTGGGTTCTAACTTATGTTCCTCAAACCAGGTTTTGTCGGGGTAAATCTCGGCCACCACGGCGTTGTGATCGGCGCCGCGCTTGCTGACGCCTTCGTACACCACGATTTCGGAAATGCCGGGGATGGTGAGCAGCGCCGACTCGATCTCCTCGGGATAGACATTTTTGCCGTTGGAGAGGATGATCAGATTCTTCATGCGGCCGGTGATATAGACCAGGTCGTTTTCGTATTTGCCGATGTCGCCGGTGTGGAAAAAGCCCTCGGCGTCGATGGCGGCGGCGGTTGCTTCCTCGTCCTTGAAATAGCCCATCATCACATGAGGCCCACGAATGCAGATTTCGCCCTCGCCGTCCTCGTTGGGATTGTCGATGCGGATCTCCTCGTCGGGGATCGGCACGCCCACCGAATAATCGCCGGTGTAGTTCAGGCGGTTGGCGGAGATCAGGGGGGCGCACTCGGTGATGCCGTAACCGTTTTTCACCGCGATGCCGAGATCGTCAAAGGCGTCGATGATCTGCTGGCTCAAAGGCGCGCCGCCGCAAATTACGGTGGTGAGCTTGCCGCCGAAGGCAGAAAGCACGCTTTTGCCGAAAAATTTGCGGCGCATATCGATGCCGACTTTGCGCAGACCGTTGCTCACCTTGATCATGCGGCGCAGAAGATCGGCTTTGCCCGTCTTTTCGGCGGCCGCCCAGATGCGGCGGTAGAAAGTCTCCATATAGAGCGGCACTAAAATCAGGTGTTCGGGCTGCTGTTCGGCCATTTCCGAAAGGATATACTTGAGGCCGCTGGAAATATAGGTGTGGGTGCCGTTGATAAACGCCGACATCAGGCTGATGGTGGAGCCGTAGGTGTGGTGAGGCGGCAGGACGCCCACGGTTTTTTTCGAGATCTTGAGAATGGCAAACGCCCCGTTCAGGTTGCTGAGCAGCGCTTTGTGGCTGAGCATGACGCCCTTGCCCTTGCCGGTGGTGCCGGAGGTGTAGACCAGTTCGGCAAGCGAAGAGGGATCGACCGAGACAAGCTCCCAATCCCGGTTGCCCGCCTGCCGCTTTTCGGCGCCGGCTGTCACAAGGCTTTGGAGGGTCGCGCCTTCCGCTTCCTCCGAAAGGGAGAAAAGTTCACTGATGCCGGCCGTTTCGGCGGCCTTTTCCACTTTTTCGCGGATATGTTCGTCAAAGAAAAGAGCGGAGCATTCGGCTTTGGCGATCGTGTCGGCAAGCTCTTCTTCGCTCCAGTCGGGGTCGAGAGGGACAAGCACCGCGCCGACCGACAGCATGGCCAAATAGACCGTGACCCAGCCGTAGGACAGCTTGCCGATGAGCGAAATGTGCTTCCCCTGCCAGCCTCTGGCGAGCGCCTCGGTGCCGAGGGCGCGAACCCGCTCGGCCACTTCGGCATAGGTCACCGTCACGGCTTCCTTGTCGCTCCCGTGGTGCCGGTAGGAATAGGCGGGATCGGCAGCATACTTGCCAGCGGTTTCTTCCACTAAGGCGTGAAAGCTGGGAAACTCGCTCATATAAGTGTAATAAGGCGGATTTTTGTGTTTCATATCATCAGATTCCTTTCGGATTTTGTCTCGGATTCATGCCCGCGAAAGGCCTTTTCTGCAGAGCGTTTGCAGATTGGAGGCGATGCAGTCCAAAACCTCGTAAAAGGTAGTGCGCTCTTCCTCGGTAAGCCCCTGACCGCCCGATTTCACCGCTTCCGACACCTTGGCGTTGACGCTTTGCGCGACGATTTTGCCCTGCGGGGTCAGGATCAGCTTGGCGCGGTAGGCGGTGCCGGCCGGTTTCTGCTTTTCTACCAGCCCCTTTTCCTCCAGGCGCGCAATCGCGCGGGAAACATCGGATTTGTCCCGCCCGCAAAGCTCGCAAAGCTCGGTGGGGGTCAGCCCCGCCTCGTAACGGAAGAGGGTGACAAAGTAGACGGCATAGGGGCCGCCCAACCCGTATTCTTTCATCTCTCCGGCGGCAATTTTATGCCAAAGATGAGAAATAACAGAAATGTTATACACAAAGCGCTGAAAGCGATCGATCATGGCACGCGTCCTTTTTCTCATTTGTTGAAGTTTCAACAAATAGGAAAGCAAAATTGTTGAAATCTCAACAATCGTTATTATAGCAGAACAATGTTGATTTGTCAACATCATTTGCAAAAATTTTTTCGGCTTTTTTCGGACGGGGCAGAAGAAGGGGGGGAAGCGCGGGAAAAAGGCAAAATCAGCGGCTTTTTTCGGCATCGGCGGCGATCTGGGCGTCGAGATAGGCGTTCAGCGCGGCAAAATCGCCGTGCGGCAGGGCGGTAATGTCCTTCTGTTTGCCGTTGATGAGGCAGGGCGTCAGGAGAAAGACCCGCATCCCGACAAGCGAAGCGGCGAGGTCGTCCTCGGTGTCGTTGCCCACCATGAGGCAGGAGGCGGGAGCTACCCCCAAGCGCTCGGCCACCTCGAGAAAATAGGCGGGGTTGGGCTTGCAGTAGCGGCTGGTTTCGTAGGTGGTGTAGAGGGCAAAGTCTTCCGGCGCAAGCCCCGCCCAGCGAATGCGCGCCTCGGTGGCGGTGCGGGGGAAGAAGGGATTGGTGGCAAGCGCGACCGTGACGCCGGCGGCTTTCAGGCGGCGAACCGTCGCGGCCGCCTCGGGGGCAAAGCCGCAAAAAGAGCGCGCCATTAGAAATTCGTTCTGATAGAACTCGTCAAAAAGCGCCTGATCGCGCAAAAAGTCGGCGCCTTTCGGGGTTTGGGCGACGGTTGCCCAGAACACTTCCTCGTTGGTGCGCCGCCCGTCGTTTTGGATCATGGCGGCGGTGCCGCGCCAGATCGTGTCGGAAACTTCCTTGAGCGTGTAGCCCAAAGGGGCGAGCTTTTTGGCCAAAAGGCCGAAATAGCCCCCGACAAAGTTGTCCTGATCCATCGGCAAAAGCGTGCCGTCGAGATCAAACAGAATGACAGGTTTCATGGCGTTCTCCTTGTGTGAAACTGCAAAACCGCCGTTTATTATACTGCAAATCGCGCTTTTCGTCAAGGGGAAAAAGAAAATCTCTTGCGGGCTGGCACTTTTCAAGCAAGCTGTCAAAGCGTGTCGAAGAGCTTTCGGCGATTTTTTTCAAAAACCTATTGACAAGTGAGCGGGAGCGTGCTATACTATAAAAGCGGTCGAAACGATAAGCCGGTGTGGCGGAATCGGCAGACGCCCGGGACTTAAAATCCCGTGGGAGCAATCCCGTACCGGTTCGACCCCGGTCACCGGCACCATATATCGCGGAGTAGAGCAGTTGGTAGCTCGTCGGGCTCATAACCCGGAGGTCGTAGGTTCAAGTCCTGCCTCCGCAACCACACAAAAACAGGACACCCTTAAGGGTGTCCTGTTTTTGTGTTGCTCCGACCCATGGACTTGAACCTTGTGTTGGACACGCGCCGCGAAAGCGGCGCTTGTCCAACACCGGGTCAGCGGCCCGTAAGACGAACGA
>CANQXN010000027.1 GCA_947627815.1 uncultured Clostridia bacterium
ATCGGCGGGCGCGAAGGGGAGCCGGGGCGCTTCTGCGCCCCCTGCGGCGTCTGCCGTCAGGTGCTTTGCGAGTTCTGCCCGCCGGAGTTTCCCGTGGTGCTGGGCAGCGTCGAAGCCTTCGATGTCTACGCATTGGGCGATCTTCTCCCCTTTGCCTTTACCAAAGATTCGCTGTAACGACGCGCGGGAAAAATTCTCTTTGCATAGGGAAAAGACGGAGTGCCGAATCACCTTTGTTTTATTTTTCAGAAAAGTTCTTTGGGGTCCGGGGCCTTTCTTACAAGAAAGCCCCGGCGGGAACGCCTTTTTCGTTATTCCGTTCCCTCAGGAAAGGACAAAAAAACATGAGAATGTATGATATTATCAAGAAAAAACGCGACGGAGACGAGCTTTCCGCCGAGGAAATCCGCTTTTTTGTGGAAGGCTATACCGCCGGCGAGATCCCGGACTATCAGGCGGCGGCGCTCTGCATGGCCATTTATTTCAAAGGCATGACCTTGGCGGAGACGACTGAACTCACCTTGGCGGTGCGCGACTCGGGGGAAAAATTGAATTTTGAAGGCGTCAACGGGATCCGGGTGGATAAGCACTCCACCGGCGGCGTCGGCGACAAAACCAGCCTTGTGGTGGCGCCGATTGTGGCGTCGCTCGGCGTCAAAGTCGCCAAAATGAGCGGGCGCGGTCTCGGGCATACCGGCGGCACGGTCGATAAGCTCGAGTCGATCGAGGGATTTCGCGTAACGCTGCCAGAAGACGAGTTTCTCGCCATTGTCAACAAGGTTGGCGTGGCGATCGTGGGGCAGAGCAAGGCGCTGGCGCCGGCTGACAAAAAGCTCTACGCCCTGCGCGATGTCACCGCCACGGTCGACAGTATGCCGCTCATCGCCTCTTCCATCATGGGCAAAAAGCTCGCCGCCGACGATGACTGCATCGTGCTGGATGTTAAAACCGGCTCCGGCTCCTTTATGAAAACGCTCGAGGACAGCAAAACGCTTGCCTCCATCATGGTGGGCATCGGCAAGGCCGCCGGCAAAAAGATGATGGCGCTCATCACCGATATGGATCGCCCGCTCGGCGAGGCCATCGGCAATTCGCTCGAGGTCAAGGAGGCCATCGCGACGCTCAACGGCCAAGGTCCCGACGATCTCACCGCTCTCTGCACGGCGCTGGCTTCCCATATGCTCTCGCTGGCGGGGCAGGGGGACTATGCCGCCTGCGAGGCCAAAGTGAAACAGGCGATTGCCGACGGCAGAGCGCTTGATACCTTGGCCGCCATGGTCAAGGCGCAGGGGGGCAGGGAAGACTGGATCTATCATCCCGAGCGCTTCCCGCAAGCGCCCTATACCAAAGAGGTCAAAGCACCGAGCGACGGCTATATTACGGCGATCGACGCCGAGGGCTACGGCATCGCGAGCCTCCTTCTCGGCGCCGGACGCAACACCATGGAAGATACGCTCGATTACAGCGCCGGTATTTTGTTAAAGAAGAAAACCGGCGACGCCGTCAGAGCCGGCGAGACGCTCGCCATTCTCTGCGCCTCGGACGAGAAAAAGTTTGAGGCCGCCGAAGCGAGGTTTTTGGAAGCGACAACGATCGGAGCGCAAAAGCCGGAAGAGCGCCCCTTAATCTTTGCCACGGTGGCATAAGGGGGAGAGAATGGCCAAACTGTATTTCAAATACGGCGCGATGGGCTGCTCGAAAACCGCGCAGGCGCTCATCACCAAATTCAATTACGAAGAGCGGGACATGAAGGTGCTCTTTCTAAAGCCCGCGCTCGACACGCGCGACGGCGCGGGCGTCGCCCGCTCGCGCATCGGCCTTTCGGCGCCGGCCTACCCGGTGCCAAAAGACCTCGATCTCTATGCCTTTTTCTGCGAAAATCACGCCGACTGCCAGGTGGTGATCGTCGATGAATGTCAGTTTCTCACCCCCGAACAGGTGGATCAGTTGGGCGACATCGTCTTGAAAAAGAACCGTCCCGTCCTCTGCTTCGGGCTTGCCACCGACTTCACCACCCATCTTTTCCCGGGCAGTAAACGGCTGTTCGAGATCGCCGAATCGGTCAGCGAAATCAAATCGGTTTGCCGCTGCGGCGCCAAAGCCACAGTGAACGCCCGCTTTGACAGCGAGGGGCGCGTGGTGACAAGCGGCGAGCAGGTGATGCTCGGGGGCAACGACCGCTATATGGCCATGTGCCGCAAATGCTGGCTCGAACGGCTGGAAGCCCAGCGCGCCGAAAAGGCGGCGGGCGGAGAAAAAGCGTCGGGGGAGGAACACTGACATGGAGAGAGAAGTCAACACAGAGAAAAAGCCCGTCACGGAGAGGGAAGCCGCCACAGGAAAAAAGCCTATGGAGAAAAAGCCGGTCACGGTGGGCATCTGCGGCGGCACCGGCAGCGGCAAAACGACGCTGGCCGAGCGGATCAGCGAAGCCTTCGGCAACGACGCCGTGCTGATCGGCATGGATACTTACTATAAAGACTATCCCGAACTCTCCTTCGCCGAGCGGGCGAAGATGAATTATGACCACCCGGACGCTTTCGACACCGAACTCTTTCTTTCGCACATCCGGGCGCTCAAAGAGGGAAAAGCCATCGATATGCCCACCTACGACTACGCGGGGTATGCCAGAAAGCCCGAGTGCCGCCGGGTGGAGAGCCGCCGCCTCGTCATTGTGGAGGGCATTCTGCTCTTTGAAAATCAGGCGCTGGTCAATGAACTCGATATCAAACTCTTTGTCGATACCGACGCCGATGTGCGCTTGGCGCGCCGTCTTTTGCGCGATGTCAAGGAGAGAGGGCGGACGCTTGACTCGGTCGTGAGCCAATATCTCGGCACGGTCAAACCCATGCACGAGCAGTTTGTGGAGCCTTATAAACGCCGCGCCGATATCATCGTGCCGGAGGGCGGCCACAACCGCGTGGCGCTCACCATGCTCATCGATTCGATCCGGCGCAAGCTCGCCGCCGAGGACTGAAAAGGAAATTTTTTGTGAACAACGCGGAAAACGCCCCGCAAAATCGAAGAAAGATATTGACAAATTTTTTTCCTGTGGTATAATAGCATTGTAGTTTCGTATACCGTGGACGAAGGCGTCTTACTTTGTTGAAATTTGTAAAACTTTGACAAAACAAGTTGTCATAATTTGTCAAATTCCGACCGAGACAAGCAAAATTAAAGTTAAAAAGTAAACCAGCAGTGAACGATTCCGCCGCATAAACGGAAGAAAGGACGGTGCCGCCATGACAGAATTGCAGCGTGGCAGTGTACTCAAACGCATCTCGGCACTGATCCTCGACTTTATCCTCCTTGCGGTTCTCGCCACCGGCGCCGGCGCCGCCGTCTCGGCCATCGCGGGCTATGACGGCTACAGTGAACGGCTTGACGAAGTCATCGAATCTTATGAGAAAGAATACAATGTCAGGCAGGATATCACGGCGGAAGAATACGAAAAATTAAGTGAAGAAGAGAAGGCGCGATATCAGGAAGCGGACGAAGCGATCAAAAAAGACGAAAACGCACTTTATCTCAGCAGCATGGTGACAAATCTCGCGTTTGTCATCGTCAGCATAGGTATATTGTTATCCTTTTTAGTGTTGGAGTTTGCCATCCCTCTGTGTTTTAAAAATGGCCAGACCATAGGAAAAAAGATTTTCGGCCTGGGCGTTATGCAGACAGCGGGGATCAGACTTCAACCTTTTTTGTTGTTTGTCCGCGCGATTGTGGGCAAGTGCATGATCGCGGCGGTGATCCCCGCCACGCTGGTTCTCATGATCTTGTTCGGTATGATGGACATGACCGGCGTTGTTGTCATCGGCCTCATTTATCTCTTGGAAATTGTCCTTGTCTGCGCCACGAAAACCAATTCGGCGATTCACGATGTTCTGGCCGGTACGGTGGTGATCGATATGGCCTCGCAGCGGATCTTCGATTCCAACGAAGAAAAGCTCGCCTATCAGAAGAGGCTTGCCGCCGAAATCGCGGACAAGGCGACCTATTGAACGGACAAGAGCGGCGCTGCGCCTGCTTTAATATAAAAGGATAAAAAAACAAAAATATAAAACAAAGGGGCTGCCTATGAAAGTCGTATTACAGAATTTGACCAAGATCTTTCCCAGCCGCAACAAAAAAACGCCGGAAGAACAGGTGGTTGCGGTCAATGATTTCACCTTTGAAATCCCGGATGGGAAACTCGTGGGACTCTTAGGGCCTTCGGGGTGCGGCAAGAGTACCACGCTTTACATGATCTGCGGCCTGCAAAAGCCGACCGGCGGGAGCATTTTCTTCGGAGAAGACGATGTGACCCATCTCGAGCCGGAGCACCGCGGCGTCGGTCTGGTGTTCCAGAACTACGCCCTGTATCCCCACATGACAGTCAAGCAAAACATCCTCTTCCCCTTGCAGAACATGAAAAAAGAGCTGATGAAGGAAGTGGACGAACGGCGCGAGGCAATGGCCGCCGAGCAGCTGGCCGCCTTCAACGCGGCTAACGGTATCGAAGATGCCGCGGCAGATGCCGCAAAAGTGCCGGTCGAAGTCGCCGCAGCCGCCGAAAATGTGGCCGCCGAAGGCATCACCGCCGAAAACGCCGCCGAGGTCACCGTGGCAAAACCGCCGGTCTTCCGTCCCAAACTGCCCGCCCGCCAGAAAATGCTCAAAGAGCTGATGCTCGACCGCGCCTATATGGCGGCAAGGCTCGTGCAGATCGACAACCTCATGGACAGAAAGCCGAGCGAGCTTTCCGGCGGTCAGCAGCAGCGCGTGGCGATCGCCCGGGCTTTGGTCAAAATGCCCCGCGTCCTGCTCCTCGACGAGCCTTTGTCCAACTTGGACGCCCGTCTGCGTCTCCAGACAAGAGAAGAAATCCGCCGGATCCAGCGCGAAACCGGCATCACCACCGTTTTTGTCACCCACGACCAGGAAGAGGCCATGAGCATTTCCGACCTCATCGTGGTGATGAAACTCGGCGTGGTGCAGCAGACCGGCAAGCCGCAGGACATCTACGACAACCCCGCCAACCTCTTTGTGGCGAAGTTCCTCGGCACCCCGCCTATCAATGTCTTTGACGGCGAAGTGAAAAACGGCGCTTTGTATGTCGGCGAGGACTGCCTCATGAAACTGCCCGGCATCGCCGATCAGCCGGTGCATGTCGGCATCCGCCCCGAGGGCTTTGTGCTGGACAAGAACGGCCCGTTACATATGGAGCTTGTCAATGTGGAAGTCATGGGACGCGATATGAGCGTTATCTCGAAAAACGCCGCCGCGCAGACGCCCACCGTGCGTTCGATCATCGACTCCGATCTGAGAAGCGAAATCGGGGGTGAAACGGTCAGTTTCTCCATCAAACCCAACAAGATCTTTGTTTTCCACAAAGAGACCGAAGAAAGACTCTATTGAGGTGGCGTATGGAAGGGAGTAAACATTCCTGGAAAGCCTGGCTGTATCTCTTGCCGGTCATCATTCTGACCCTCGTCTTCACCGTTTGGCCGATCATCAATACCATCCGGATCGCTTTCCTGAAAGACTATAGCATGATAGGCGCCATGGGCGGCAAAACCTATGAATTCGGTTTTGCCAACTTCTCCAAAGTGGTCACCTATAAGAGATTTACCACCTGCTTGAAAAACACCGTGCTGCTCTGCGTGCTGACGGTGCCGATCTCCACGATGCTCGCCCTGCTCATCGCCGTCTGCTTGAACGCCATCAAGCCCTTGCAGCGGCTGTTGCAGACCATCTTCTTCCTGCCCTATGTGACAAACTCCATCGCCATCGGCATGGTCTTTGCCGCCATGTTCAACATGATCGGCAAGCCCTCCTCTCCCGATTCGGTGGGTATCATCAATAACTTCCTCGGCATCTTCGGAGTCGCTCCCATCAACTGGATCAATGTGGGATCGGAATACTGGGCGAACTTGACCGTCATGGTCATCTACATCGTCTGGAACGCGCTGCCGTTTAAGATTCTCGTGCTTTTGGGCGGCCTGCAGGGCGTCAACAAGCAGTATTACGAGGCCGCCAAGGTGGACGGCACCTCCCGCGTGCGCACCTTCTGGCGCATCACCGTGCCGATGCTCTCGCCGATGCTCGCCTATGTCCTCATCACCGGCTTTATCGGCGGCTTTAAGGAATATTCGAGCGTGGTCGGCGTCTTCGGCGAAAACATGGGACCCGCTGGCCAAAAAGGCGCGCTCAATACCATGGTGGGATTCATTTACGATTCTTTGAGCCAGAACAACCAGGGGCGCGCCAGCGCCGCCGCCCTGATCCTTTTTGGCATCATTCTTGTTGTCACGATGATTAACCTCTATGTCAGCAAGAAGAAAGTCCATTATTAAGGAGGTGCGACAAAATGACCGCTGCTCATGAAATCAACCTGGAACAAGTCAAAGCCCGGCAGAAAGTCGTGCGGATTGTCGTCAAGGTTCTGCTCTACGCCTTTTTGGGCTTTATGGCGCTCATTGTGATCTTCCCCTTCTACTGGATGATCATTTCCTCCCTCAAGAGCCTGGAAGAATACCGGCAGGCGGTGCCTACCTTCATTCCCACCAAGGGATGGCATTTTTCCAACTATGCCAAGGCCTTTACTGACGGCAATTTAGGCGCGCTCTTTTGGCACACCGCCTATGTGGGGATCGTCTCCACCATCATTTCGCTTGTGATCACCGTGCTGGCCGCCTTTGCCTTTGCCCGTTTGGAATTTAAGGGCAAAAACCTCCTCTTCGGCGCGCTGCTTGCCACCATGATGATCCCCGGCGAGCTCTTCACCATCACCAACTACATCACCGTGACGCGGTTCGGCTGGCTGAACACCTACACCGTCCTAATCGTGCCGTTTTTGGTGAGCGTCTTTTACATCTATCTATTGCGGCAGAACTTCATGCAGATCCCCAATGAACTCTATCTCGCCGCCAAAGTGGACGGCACCAGCGACCTCAAATACCTCTGGAAGGTCATGATCCCGCTGGCGCTGCCCTCGCTTATCTCCATCACCATCTTGAAAATGATGGGCGCTTGGAACTCCTACATCTGGCCGCGTCTTGTCGCCAACGACGAGGCGCACCGCATGATCACCAACGGCTTGCGCAACGCCTTCACCGAGTCGACGGGCGATGTCAACTTCCCGGTGCAGATGGCGGCCGTGGCGATTGTCTCTTTCCCGCTGTTTTTGGTCTTTATCTTCCTGCGCAAGTACATCATGAAAGGCGTCAGCCGCAGCGGTATCAAGGGCTGATCACGCATTGTTTCCCCTGAAAATTCTCATATAAAAACAAAACGAACGAGAAGAAAGGACAAACCATGAAAAAAATTCTGATTTCTCTGCTGTTGGTGTTTGCGATGCTTTCCAGCCTGCTTCTGGTGGCTTGCGGCGGCGACACCACCACAACGCCCCAGAACCAGACCGACAACAGCAACACACCCGGCGGCACCGAACAGCCGGCCATTCCCACGGTCGACCCCGCCGACGCCAACTTCCAGGTTCCCGCAAGCGGCTTTGACACAAGCAAACCCGTCACCATCACCTTCTATCACACCATGGGTCAGAACCTGAACGCCGTGTTGGACAACTACATCGCGGAGTTCAACAAGCTCTTCCCCAACATCACGATAGAGTGGACGCAGGTCGGCGACTATGACGATGTGAGAGACCAGATCAGCACCGAGCTTTTGGCGGGCAACCAGCCCAACATCGCCTATTGCTATCCCGACCATGTGGCGCTCTACAATGTGGCGGGCGCCGTCGCTCAGCTCGACGCGCTCATCGCCAGCACCATGACCGTGACCCACGACGACGGCACCACCGAGACGCTCGGCCTCACGCAGGAACAGATCGATGACTTCATTCAAGGTTACTACGATGAAGGCCGTCAGTTCGGCGACGGGTTCATGTATTCTCTGCCCTTCTCCAAATCCACCGAAGTGCTCTACTACAACAAGACCTTCTTCAAAGAGCACAACCTCTCGGTGCCTACCACTTGGGACGAAATGGAAGCCCTCTGCCAAAAGATTCTCGAGATCGACGACCACTGCGTCCCGCTCGGCTATGACTCGGAAGCCAACTGGTTCATCACGATGTGCGAGCAGGGCAAGACCCCCTATACTTCCGCCACCGGTGAACACTTCCTCTTCAATACGCCCGAAAACCGCGCCTTTGTCAAGAGATTCAGCGAGTGGTATGCCAAAGGCTATGTCACCACGCAGGGTCTGTACGGCGCGTATACCTCCGGTTTGTTCATTGAACCCGATCCCACGATGACGAGAAGCTATATGTCGATCGGCTCTTCCGCCGGCGCGACCCACCAGCGCCCCGACCGTGTGGACGGCGAATATCCCTTCGAAGTGGGCATCGCCCCCATTCCTCAGCTCGATACGAACAACAAGAAAGTGATTTCTCAAGGCCCGAGCGTCTGCATTTTCAACGCCTCCGACCCGCAGAAAGTCCTCGCTTCCTGGCTGTTTGTCAAGTACCTCACCACCAATGTTGAGTTCCAGGCCGAGTTCTCCATGGTGTCCGGCTATGTGCCTGTCATCAAATCGGTAGAGACCAACGAAGCCTACGCCAACTTCCTCAAATCCGCCGAAAACGGCAATGACGGCATCGCCGCCCTGTCCGCCAAGGTTTGCCTCGATCAGGAAGAATACTACTATGCTTCCCCCGCTTTCAACGGCTCCTCCAAAGCCCGTGACGAAGTCGGCGCCCTCTTGCAGAAGTGCCTGCCTCTCACCGGCTCGAATCTCGAAGATCAGATCGAGGAAGCCTTTGAAGACGCCATCGACGAATGCGAATATTTCGTCACAGACTGATTTCTCCGGCTAAAGAAAGAACAGGTTCCGCTATGAAAAATACATGGATCCGACTGCTGGCGTTGGTTCTTGCGCTTGCCTGTTTTGTGGGTGTCATCGCCGCTTGCGGCGGCGATGACACCACCGCGCCGGCAAGCAGCGAAAGCACTTCGCCCGAGGCAAGCGCCCCGACAACCAGCAAAGATGAGACGGAAAATCCCACGCCTACCGAATTTGTCGACTATGTTTCGCAGTTGACGCTTGACGAAACTTCCTCTTCTCCGAAGGCGAAAGTCACCGTCAAGACCTTTGTCGACGGCGATACCACGCACTTCAATATCGATAAAAGCGTCATGGGCGACGGCGTGCTCAAAGCCCGCTATGCCGCCATCAATACGCCGGAATCGACCGGCGATGTCGAGCCGTTCGGCAAAAAAGCCGCCAATTTCACCAAAGAAATCCTGTCCAAAGCGGCGGAAATCTTAGTGGAATCGGAAAATCCCACCTGGGAACACGACTCCACCGGCTACCGCTATATGTCCTGGGTTTGGTACAAACAGACCAAGGACGGCCCCTGGCGCAACTTGAATCTCGAAATTCTCCAGAACGGCTTAGCGCTTGCCTCCAACACGGCGGGCAGCCGCTACGGCGACATCTGCATGAAAGCCCTGAATCAGGCAAAACAGCATAAGCTGGTGCTCTATTCGGGCGAAAAAGACCCCGATTTCTACTACGGCGACGCCAGAGAAATGACCCTGAAAGTCCTGCGCACCTCGGTAGAAGCGCTGGTTGGCCAGAAGGTCGCCTTTGAAGGGGTTGTCACCAAGGACAACAGCAATACGGTCTATGTCGAAGAATACGATCCCGAAACCGATATGTATTACGGCATGACGGTCTATTACGGCTACAACCTCTCGGGCGAAGGGCTTTCGATCCTCAAAGTGGGCAACCGCGTGCGGATCGTCGGCACCGTGCAGTTTTACGAAGCCGGCGGCACCTATCAGGTGTCCGGCCTCACCTACCGCGCCATGAAGCCCAACGACCCCGGCAACATTCAAAAGGTTGACGACGAACACCACGATCCCGCTTTCCGCGAGACCGACGCGAAGACCTTTGCCGAGGGCAAAGTCGATGTCACCTTTGAAACGACCGACGAGGAAGGCAATGTGACCGAAACGACCACGACCTATGACTATGCCGCGCTCGCCATGAGCACCTCCCTCTCCATGAAGGGGCTGAAAGTGGTGTCGGTCTATACCACCACGAACGAAGACAGCTCTTCGCAGGGCGCGATGACCCTCACCTGCGAAAAGGACGGCGTCACGGTCGATGTGCGCACCGTGGTGCTCTTCCAGGACGGCAAGCTTGTCACCGAAGACGCCTTCAAAGGCAAGACGATTGATGTGCGGGGCATCGTGGATTATTTTAACGGCTCCTATCAGATCAAAGTCTTCTCGATGAACGACATCACCGTGACAGACTGACCCCCCGTTTCTCTTGATCTTTCAGCGCGAAACTTTCGGTTAGGCGCTGGGATAACATAAACCGACAAAAGAAACAAAAAGAAACAAAGGAGAAGAATATGAAAAAAATTCTTTTGATCCTGCTGACGCTGGTGCTTTGCATCGGACTCCTGGCCGCTTGCGGCGGCGACGAGACCACAGGCGAACCGAGCGGCTCCAGCACCCCGACCACCACGGGCAGCCATACGCCGGCCACTGACTCCGGCCTGCAGAAAGCCCGGGAATATCTGCGCACCCTTTACATTGATGCCGTAACCGGCACCAAGGACATTGCCGCCGATATCACCGGCCTGCCCACAAGCCTCACCATCAGCGGCACGACCTACACCATCACCTGGACGGTCAACACCGAAGATGTCAAAGTGGTAAACGGCGAAAACAACACCGTGACAGTGGATGTCGACGAAAAGTCCCCCAAGGATGTTCCTTTCGTTCTGACCGCTACCATCGCTACGGCGGCTGGCGAAAGCACGACCCTGACCCTCAACTATAAAGTCCTGCAGTTCAAAGTCGCTACTTATAAAGAGTTTGCGGCTATGGAAGACGACGCTACCGTGACGGTGCAGGGCATTGTCACCGCTATCATCGCGAAGAGCCAGGGCAACAGCTCCAACTGCCTCTATGTGCAGGGCGCCGACGGCGGCTTCTATATCTACAGCCTCACCGACGATCCCCTCACTGACACCAAACTGGAAGTCGGCATGGAAGTCCGCGTGACCGGTGTCAAAGACACCTATAACGGCACGCTGGAAATCACCAGCCCCACCGTTGAAATCGTCAGCACCGAAAAGAAGCCGGTTACGCCTATCGACTATACCGACATCTTCTCGAAAGCAACCGACCTCAAGGCGGAAGAGCTTGTCGGCGTTCAGGCCGCGCTCGTCACCATCAAGGGCGTGGAAATCACCGATGTTGACACGACCAACGGCTATTACAAATTCAAACTCGGCAATCTCGAAAGCTATGTCCGCATTTCTTCCTCCGTCTGCCCGATGACCACGGAAGATCAGACCGCCATGATCACGGCTCACACCGAACATCGCGGCTATACCGCCGATGTCACCGGCGTCATCTGCGTTTACAGCGGCGCGTTCTATCTGACCCCTGTTTCGAAAGACGCTTTCTCCAACTTCCAGCTGCCCAACCGTACCGATGCCGAAAAGGTCGAGCTTGAAAAAGACGCGCTGACCCTCCAGAGCACCGTGAACGAAGCGGGCGAAATCACCGTTCCCACGACTGGCGCCACCTACAGCGATGTCAAGATCAGCTGGAAGACCAACAATGAGCTTGTCAAAGTGGAAGACGGCAAACTGGTTGTCACCATGCCCACCGACACCACCGCTGTCACCGTCACGGCGACCTTGACGCTGGGCAGCGAAACCGCCACCGTCGAGTTCACCCTGAATCTCGTTGTGGCTCGCTCCTTCGTCGGCCAGGCGCTTGCCGCCGCCGGCAAATTGGACGGCAGCAAAAAGGAAACTTCCGCCAACGATTGGATCGTGGTCGGCGAAGTTACGAGATTTGATAAAAACGGCGAATACAGCGAACAGTATGGCAACGCGTCCTTCTTTATCTCCGACGGCACACAGGAAATTCTTGTCTTCCGTACGAAGATGGAAGGCGTGGCCGATGTCAAAGTCGGCGATGTCCTCGCGCTGAAAGGCACCCTCCAGAACTATAACGGCACGCTTGAACTTACCAACGCTGTCGTTTATGCCAAACTCACCTCGCTTGCCGACGCGGCCGCTGCCGGTGTTGCCAATGCAGGCGTTGCCGGCACCGTGATTTACGGTCAGATCAAGTCGATCGACACCGCGTACAGCGAACAGTACGGCAACATCACCGTGACCATCACCGACGGTAAGAACGATCTCTCCTGCTACCGTCTGGCCGGCGGCGCAACGCTGACGGTTGGCCAGTATATCCTTGTCACCGGTACGCCTTCGAGCTATAACGGCAACGCCCAGATGGCGGCTGGCGCGACTTACCTCGACAATGCGGAAATCGTAGAAGTTACGCCCGATACGCCCGATACGCCTGCCGACGGCAACTGGACGCAGGTGAAAAAGGCGGAGGATATCGTGCCTGGCGGCACCTATCTGATCGTTTTCATTGACGAAGATAACAAAGTGTATGTGCTGGATCCCGCTCTCTTGGGTAAGCAGGGTCATGTGGACGGCGGCGTTGTGGCAAACGGCGTGATCACGAATTCCGAAGCGATTGCGAAATGCGCGGTTGTCATTGAAGCCAACGGCGACGGCTACAGCATCAAAGTGGGCGACACCTATATGCACGCGAAGAGCGGCGCCAATGGCATGGAGTTCGGCACCGATGCCTGCAAGCAGACCATCACCTTCAACGATGACGGCACTTGCGTGATCATCGATAGCGAGCATAAAGGCAAAAATGACGCCACCGCTTCTCTCCAGTACAACAACACGGCCGGAGATAACGGCGACTTCTTCCGTTACTACAAAGACGGCAACATGAAAGCGGTCTGCCTCTTCAAACTGGTAGAAGACTGATTTCTCCTTTGTTTATCGGATCGGCCGACCCTTTGTGACCGGCCGGTCTGATGGCCGACTCTTCTTTCCGGCCAAGGCCACCGCCTTTGCCGGAAAGGGGGCGGACGATAGATTCTCTTTTTCCTCAGCAGGGAAAATCCCCCGCAACAAATACCCGAAGCGTTCTTGTCCTGGGACGCTTCGGGTATTCCGTTTTTGTGGGGGCGTTTTTGTGGATTTTTTCAAAAACCCCCCAAACCGCCCCAAAACCGCCGAGCCGCAAAACCAATTTTTCCCTTTTTAAAGTTCTTAGAGGGGTTCCAAGGGGAACCTTCTTTCAAGAAGGTTCCCCTTGGCCTTAAAAAACCAAAAGAAAATCCCAAAAAAAGAGGTTGTTTTTTTGTTCGCCCTTTGTTATAATAAACTGAATACCGATCTTCTTTTGGCGAACGCTACAAAACGGAGGCACTGCCATGAAATCTTATCTTCCCGAATACGGCGAGGAAACAACACTGTTTTTCTCCTCCTTTGAAAGAGAAAGCACGCCGGTCTGCGATGCTGCCGACTGGAACGGCGAAAAAGGGCTGACCTTGACTTTCGCGCCCGGCCCCGGCGATCCCTGGATCGGCGCGCCCAATACCGGCATTTCCGGCCCGCATACGCTGGCTGTCGCCGGCACACCCGGCATCGAAAAGGCAAGCGCCTTGCTTTTCGACCGCCTCGCGCTGCCCGTCAGCCGGTATACTGTCCTCACCTATCATATTTTCCCCGCCTTTGTCGGCAAACATTACGATTATGACTATACCGGCATGTTTTTTGCGCCCACGGTGCATTTTTCCGACGGCACCACGGCAACACTCACCGACCAGAACGGCAATCGCCTGACCCCCCAAGCGCAGGGCGAAAGCCGCACGCTGTATACACATCAGTGGAATCAGATTTACGCCTCTTTGGGCGCCTATGCCGGCAAAACGATCGAAAAAATCACGCTGGACTACGAAATGAAGGGCGGCACACGCGGCTTCCTCACCTATTTTGACGATTTTTCCCTCTGCGATAAAATGCCCGATAGAAGGACCCGCCCCTGCCATTGGGCGAGCATTTTTCGCGGCACCAACGATAGCCCCGCCTTCTCTCACGGCCTCACCGCGCCCGCCGTCACCATGCCGCAGGGCTTTTCGATGGTCGGCCCCTGCACCAATTATAATACTTCCAAGCATTACGATTGGCTGTCCGATAACCTCCTCTGTATGACCGTTTCGCATGAGCCTTCCATCTGGATCGGCGATCGCGGCACCTGGCAGTTTATGGTCAATACCACCCGCGATACCGCCTCGCCGGACTATTCCACCCGCACCTTGAAAAATAAGCTCTCGCATAAAAAGGAAATCGGCCTTCCTCACTACTATTCGGTTGAGTTTGACGAGGACGGCGGGGACGCCGCCTGCTCTAAACTCGAAATGACCGCCACCTGCCACGGCGCCGCCCTGCGCCTGACTTACGGCGAACACGCGAGACATCATAGCCTGATTTTTGACAGCCATAGCGGCGACGCGCGGGTGACTTTCGGCGCCGACGGCAGCTTTGTCGCCTATACCGACCATAAAAGCAACGGTTCCGGCAGGCTCTGCTTCTACGGCCACTTTGACCATATCCCGGTGACCACCGCCGTCCGTGGGCGCACCGCCATCGCGGTTTTTGACGCCAAAGTCGTCACTATGACCTTCGCCGGCTCCTATATCGACTATGCCCAGGCCAAACACAACTTCGTGCTCGAATTGTCCGGCAAGCCCTTTGACGCGCTGGTCGAGGAAGCCGCCACGGCGTGGGACGAGATTTTCTATCATATCACCGATATCCGAGGCGCGAGAACCGAGCAGGTCGAGAGCGTCTATTCCGCCCTCTACTACCTCTATAAATACCCCAACTTGCTTTCCGAAAACGCCGGCAGCAACGCCGAACCCCGCTGGATCTACCGCAGCCCCTACAGCGGCAAGGTGGAAGAAGGCGTCATGTATATCAATAACGGCTTCTGGGATACCTACCGCACCGCCTGGGCGGGGTATAGCCTCTTTACCCCCGAAAAAATGCCGACCCTCTTGAACGGCTTTCTCCGCCACTTCAAGGATCAGGATTGGATCCCGCGCTGGTCGGCGCCGGGCGGCGTCAACTGCATGGTCGGCACCTCCAGCGATGTGATTTTCGCCGACGCCTTGGTGAAAGGCTTTGATTTCGATATCGAGTCCGCCTACCGCTCCGCCATCAAAGATGGCGCGGTCTATCCCATCGACCCCCGCAACGGCGGCCGCACCAAAATGGATGTCGCGCCTTTCTTGGGCTATACGCCCGGGAAAAACGAGGATTTCTCCTGGTCGATGGAGGGCTATATCAACGACTACGGCATTGCCCGCATGGCGGAAATTCTCGCCAAACGCACGCGCGACCCGATCGGGCGGGAAAATTACGAGGCCGACGCCGCCTATTACCGCCGCCGGGCGCTGAATTATGTGCTCCTCTTCTGCGACGGCGAGGGCGTGGAAAACAAATGGTTCCGCGGCAGGGAAGCGGACGGCAGCCTCACGCGCGGGAATAACACGCGCGGCGTCTTTGACCCCTGCTTCTGGGGCAACGACTTCA
>CANQXN010000028.1 GCA_947627815.1 uncultured Clostridia bacterium
TGAGGGTTCGAATCCTTCTCCCGCTGCCATAAGACCCGGAAATGCTTTTACCAAGGCGTTTCCGGGTCTTTGCATATTCGGGAGATATAAAGACACGACATTTTTCGGGGGTGTGGGGAAATGAAGATATGTCCCAACTGCGGGAACGCCGTGGACGACGGGGCGAACTTCTGCAAAAAGTGCGGGGCGCGGGTCCGGGAACAGCCGGCCACCCCCTCCGGCAAAAAGAAGAAATCAAAGGGCAATGCCGTCGGAATCCTTGTTCTGGTCCTTCTCACTCTGGCGGTCATCGGAAGCCTCTCGGAGAAATACTTACAGGATAAGGACAAGGACCCCACCGACGCCACCCAGGAGGCGGGGAATGCGGCGGACCTTCCCACCGAGGAGGACAGCGGCGGCTTTGACAAGGGCCGGATCGACGGTGGCTGGTATGTGAACGAGTGGGCGGAGCTTTGCTTCGACATGAGCGGCTGGAGCGAGGGCGACCGGAGCGACTATGCCCTCTATTCCGGCGAAGGCGGCATCATCGGCGCCGTCCTCAAAGACGACGCCACCGGAGCGCAGGCCGTCGTGGGCTTTGAGGAGCTCGACGGCACGAACCGCCTCATAACGGAGGAAATATACCTGGATACCGGCATTGACCCCATTATGGAGCAATTTCAGGACCAGGGCCTTACGTATACCGCTTCGGAGTACATAGACACCACCGTTGCCGGAAATCCCTACAAGACAGTGACTTTTACCGTCACGGAGTACGGGGCCGTGGCGTCCCTGTACGCGCGAAAGTACGACGGTTACATGGTGCTCCTCATTGTGGTGGCCCACAACGCCGCGGAGGGAGAAGCTGTCATCGGCCGCTTCCACCGGAGCGTCACTGAGGCACCCCCGGATGACCCCGGCGTCCCTGATCCCACCCAGGGGGGCCTCGTCTACACCGACGGGCGGATACCGCATTACACGGGCGTCTCTCCCCAGTGGGAGAAAATTCGATATGAGTGGAAGCGCCAGGACGGAAACGGGACGCTCTGGATGGAACTGAACCTTGACGCCGAAATGTACCGACACTACCAGAGCCTGGAGCGGTACCAGGGTGTGGAGAATTACCACTATTACACCGATGACGCCAACAACAGGGCTATCGTCGCCGAGATGGTCCGGCTTTTCCGGCAGGTCTCCGGGGATATCCAATACAGCGAGGACGACACGGTCCGGGAGGTCGCTAATTTCGTCCAGAATGTCATTACATATGAGACAGACGCGGACACCACCGGGTGGGAGGATTACCCCAGATACCCCATCGAGACGCTGTACGAGCGCCGGGGCGACTGCGAGGACACCAGTATCCTCATGGCCGCGCTCCTGCGGGAGCTGGGCTATGAGGTGGGATTCTTCCACCTCCCCAATCACGTGGCCATGGCCCTGAGGGCAACGGACGACTACTCCGCCGGAGCGTACTATGAGATCGACGGCCACCGCTATCTCTACATCGAGAGCACCGCCACCGGCTGGAACATCGGCGACATCCCGGATGGAATGATGGACGTGGAGGCGACCTTCTACCCCCTCCAGTGACCCCCGCTTTTCGACTAAAATATATCGGAGGAAAGGGATCGGAAGGGGAACCGTCAGGGTTCCCCTTCCATTTAAATCAACCCCCGGCGCTCCGCGCCGGGGGCGCCCTTTGCCCATGGCAAAGGGCGTAGCCTCCACCACGAAAAAAACCGCCCCAAAGGGCGGTCTTTTTCGTGGTGGAGGCGGCGCTTGACCACTCATTATCACGGAAAATACGATATGACTTGACTGGATAAAATCATCTTCCAGTGTCATGTGGCCTTGATTTCCAATCAAGGCTCTTAACTGTATTTTGGATTAGTTTGAGAATACAGAAAAACTTTGTTTCTATTGTCCCGCTACTTATGCCGTTAAAATGGCAGGTGACGACCTCCCGCACTATCTCATTTTAACGGAATATTTGATGTCTGTTTCATCGACGCTATACTCGACCTCTCATCTTCCAATTTTCCGCTTCCGCTCTGTTGGTAGCGCCCGGTATTATCGTTTGCGGTAAATATATATTCTTTTACTGACAGCTCACGGAGTCCGCACTCTATGGGCTGAATTTTATTTAAGGGTGATATGATGCTCTACATCGTAGGTACAAAACGCGAAGCCAACGCGCTTAAACAAAGACTCCCAAAGCCTGTTTTTGATAAGCTCCTTCAGGATATTTCCGCCTTGGACCATGAATACGGGGAAACCCGTGACTATCACAAATACGGCGGCTGCTCCCTGGTAGCCGAAACCTTGGAGGACGTGAAAAAAATAACTGCATATATCGACTTCAATAGACATCCATGTGAATGGGTCGAAATAATCAAATCCGACATCGACTATCTTGGCGCGCTGTATCTGATAAATAACGATTACTCTGTTATGGCCTATATGCCCGTCTCCATTGCTCCTGACTCAATTTTACAGGAATTATAAAAAAGTCAATACCCCTGTCCCACCTCCGGGACAGGGGTATCGATATTCTGCGGAACATAGAAAACCTACAAAGGGATTTGTATGTTCCGGTGAAAGGACAAGTTATCTTGCCTCCACCTCTTTGCCAGTCAGGTATTTAATAATGTCTATCCAAAAAGTCTGTCGTTTTTTCGCCTCAGAATCGGAGCTTGCCAGATGCGCACTGACGCGGCAGTCCCCCGCGAGGATGCAAACATAGTAATTTTTTCCACTAATATTAATTTGCACAGCATCGATTTGCTGAAGGTCAAAGGAAAACCTCTCTTTTTGCAATGTGTTAGCAATAATCCTTTTATCTGTCAGAACAAAGCCCTCTTTTGCGCTTCCGAATATGGTTTGGTCACGTATCAAAATCGGAAATTCTCCTGCCCCAATGTTGGCATACGCCATTTTGACTTTATCGAGCTTCTTTTGAAAATCAGCATTACCGGCAACTGCAAACGCGGACGTTAAATCATATTTTCCCAAAAGCGACTTTACTTCAAGTACCAAATCGGTATGGTCCACAGTTTGGACGCTGTCTTCCTGCCCTGACGATGTCCCAGCTGCCCCATAAGAAACATTATCGTCATTAGATGCTGATCCCGTCTGCTCATCGGGCGTAGTCTGCTGTGCCTCATTGAATACTGTCTCGTTATAAGCCGATTGACTATTTGCCTGTTTCCCACCAAAAAATCCCCATTTTTTATCACCTTTTGCGGCTTGTTCATTTCGAATAACCTCCATCGCTGACGCAATATCTGGATGAATGACCCTGCCATCAAGAGTCAGCTTCATGTAAATGCCTCTTTTGGTGATTTTTGAAGCCATAGCGAGCTTTCCCTTTTCTTTGGCCACTCCGTAGTCAGCTGCGAGTCTTACATTTTCAGGCTTCAAGTTGGAAAATGCGGTAATGAACTCCTCTTTATCTTTTGTGCGGCCAGTTTTCCGTACCACCTCAATATTTTTTGTGATCGTGCTTGTGTCAGTTACAGATGTTTGAATATAAATCTCTTTGAATCGTTTAAAATCCTCTTCTGACCAAATCTGCTCAATGCGTTTATGTACTATATCTACATAATACTTTTTTACAGTGCTTGAGGCATTATAGGCTTTGATTTCATCAAGCAGTTTGTTGCACTCATCCTCATTGCACATCAGCATTTCGTAATCTTTTAAGTATCCATACTTAATAAAAAGTTTATCAAGATATTCCTTGTCAATTGAGTCAATCTTATTAAGTATCGGCTCAATAAACGGCATCTTGATATCATCTGCTGTATCGTATGTCGTAACGGCTTCACGTAATTTGAAACACGAATCTTTATCGGCGACATCAACATTCCTGCAAAGACGCGAAAGATAGTCCTTGTCAAGTTGATTCAGCGTCTCATTCGTTGTGATGCCATACTCTGCCATTATCTCCTTGATTTTTTTCTTGGCTGTCTGGCTGGCTGTATCAGAAGTACGGGCTGAGCCTGTGTAGACCTGTGCTATAATTTTTTTTACACTTTCCGTTAAATCAACATGGAATCGCTTGCTGATATTCCACACGTTTTTGCGCTCATCTGTATAGTTCTCAAATATGTATTCCAGAATGTCTATTTTGTACGGAAAGGCGGTAAACGCCTTAACAAGCAGCTCCTGCCTTTTTTCCGGTACATTTTTTGCACTGTCTAACAAAGCTTCTGCCTTATCCTTGTCAAATGGAGAATATCTGTACTTTTTGCCCAGCAATTTGTTAATAAGATTCATATGGGCATTGTAGCTGAAGAGAATCGTGTCTCTCAAACCACCGACCAATGTGTTTATTGTACCATTAGACGAATATAAGGAGCTGAGACTATTGCTGGCTTCAATGCTGGAACCCAAATTACCAACAGCATTGACGAAACTATGGCCTGCACCGGAAAGCATATTCAGCGCTCCTGCTTGCATTGCGCCTCCAATTGCTCCACCCATGCCAAAACCGCCGCCAACATAACGGCCCCGGTTTTCTTTTCGCTCTGCCCGGTACTCAGCCGCTTCGCTTTGCTTATCAAGAATGTCATAGTAGATATCTTCAATTTCAACAAACGCATTGTCTGCCTGAGTGTAATCTACGCACTCCTTTTCATATGAGGCCTTACTCATATCAAATATCCCAAGGTCTCTCAGCTCTCCATATAACCGGTCCGTGGCATACCTTGCCACAAGCTCCGTTGTCTTCTTCCGGCCAGCAACATTAATAACATTGTCGATTTTGCCGCATTCCTTGTACCATCTCCGGAATTCATTTTCTGCCTGGCTCATTGCGTCCCACGCCGCCTGTTGAAAATCGAAAAATCTCTCGGTCGCATCGTCAAACACGACCTTTTGCCCAAATAAAGTATACTCGCTCATGTATTGTCCTCCTGTCTTATTTCTACTTTTGCCATTTCTTATTCTCAAATGTTGCAATTATTATATCACGCCCAGTGAGCCGTGTCAACGCTATAAGCGCTTTGCTTGAACGCCTAAAGTGGCTATCCTCCATTTACAATAAGTGTTGGGGGTGTTCACTCATGATAAATGGATTGCCGGATAAATTGCGGACGGCGAGGATAAAGAATGGTTATTCACAAAGGGATGTCGCCAAGATGTTAAAGATATCTCCGTCCATCGTCTCTGGTTACGAGACGGGTGAGCGCACACCCAGCGTTGAGATACTTTTGTCGCTCGCCTACTTATACAAGTGCAGTACCGACTATCTGCTTGGCCGAAGATCCGACGATCCGTCAAATACCTTGAGCGTTGATGGCCTGACTGACGAACAGATCCAGGCTATAGTAGGATTGGTACGTGTCATGCGTAAGCAAAATCCCCAGTGAGAGGTTGACCGACTGAGGATTTGATAGGCATTTTCACCTCCACTACACCTTAACGCAAAAATCCCCCATAGGAGGCCATAAGCCTTTCCTATGGGGGCATAGGTAGAATATTTACTTATTGTCTCTGATAATACGGATGGTGACAGCTCATATCTTCAATTCCACCGTCACGCTCTCATTGCTGACAAGTATTTTTTCGATATACGTCGCCAGCACCTCCCGCACCTCAGGTTCATCGGATTTTATCAAAACGTTTGCCAATTTGTTTTTCAGTTTTTTCAAATTCTTTTCATCTATGGCGGGAATGGTCCGGGTCAATGTCTGGAGCTGTGCTTTCAGAGAAGCCTCCTTCTGCTCTAACTGGTGGAGCCTTTCGACCAGGGCCTCAGAATACCCGCCTTCCAGGCTTCGGGTGATATTATCTATCCTTTTGCTGACGCTTATAAGTTGTTTTCGAATCGATTGGGTATCTGCATCATAACCGCCCTCTTTAATGTTTTTGTTAAGCAGAGGGAGGTCAGCTTGCTTCATAAGATTATTTACAACAACGACAGCCGTATACTCTTCCAGTCCCTTAGCCGGAATATCCTTTGTGGGGCAGGCACCGCCCTTGTGATTTGGGCAGGCATAGGTGGCGTACTTCCTGCCGTGTGATGTTGTGACCTTGCCGACCATATATGCTCCGCACTTGGCGCATTTTAGCCTCTTGAGGCTGCCCAGCATATAGTGGTGGCGGCTCTTGGTATCGGCTCGGCCCTCACTGCGACGAGACAGCTTTTTCTGTACGTCCATGAAATCTTCCATTGGTATGATCTCCGGGCATCCGTTCTCTACCACGATGTGTTTTTCGTCTGGCTTGTAAGCGTGGTTATTGTGATGCCCCTTACTGTTCTTGGCCTTACGCCTGTTCCAACGATAGGTGCCTACGTACTTCTCCTGAGTCAATATATTGTGGAACGAATTCTTAGTAAAGGGTTTACCTGCCTTCGTTTGAAATCCTCTCCCATTCAAGTATTCGGCCATCTTTTTGTAGGAGTAACCAAGGCGGAATAGCCTGAATATTTCTCTGACAGTGTTGGCCTCTTCCTCATTAATAATGAGTTTGCCATTGCTGTCCACGTCGTATCCCAGAGGCGGGATGCCGCCGCAATGTTTGGCATTTTTCGCTTTGACTGTCATTCCAGCATGGGTTTTCCGCTTGTTCTGGCGGATGTAATATTCATTTAGCGTATCGGTAAACGTCTCGGTGAGCCATCCCTCGTCTGAATCCGGGAGAGGCTCTGAAACACTGATGATTTTAATACCCATATCGTTCAACTTTGATTTGTAAAATGCCGCATCGGTTACGTTTCGGAATAACCGGCTGAGGTCGTAGACGATGATTGTCTCCCAGTCTGGGCCATTCACGGCTTCCTTCACCATACGCTGAAACTCAGGCCTCTGAACATTGGTTGCTGAATGGGCTTCGTCAACAAATTCTTGTAACAGTGTCAGGCCCGTGCGGCTGCAGTACTCTGTAATGGCCGCTCTCTGGTACTCGATGGAGTTTTCTGTCTGGTTATCGGTGGAATAACGCATATAGGATACACAGCTTTTCATGTGCCGAACCTCACTTTCTGATAGAAAATAGCAAAGCGGCGCAAGGAAATGACCCTATGCGCCGCTTAGTGATGGTGGAAAAGTTACTTCTCTGCTTAGGTGGCGGGATTGGAACCACTGTTCATATCAATCAGGGCTACCGTGGTGCCATCGGACAGGGACGTAATTTTAATATTGGTGAATGAGAGGGAGACACGCTGTCCAAAGGGCAGACTGAATAACTGGGTAAGCAGCTGAACCGTAGCGGAGGCGTAAGCGATCCTTCCCTCTTTATCATCCTTCAATTGAACGGTGATGGCAGCGGGAAATGATAGTTGCTTAGCAACAATGACCAGGTCCATCTGAGCAACGGGTAAAATGGCGGCACTATTGTCCAGACCCAGCGTGGAGACGAGGCCTCTTGAGAACTTGATACGTCTTCCGTTTTTCTCGGAATTCACAATGTTGAAGGACAGGTAATTAAACCCGGGAACAAAAGTTTTTGGAAGACTCACTGCTTTGGCAGCTTCTTCAATTTTAGAAATATCCATAATGTGGATGCTCCTTTCTGATTTTATAGAATTGGCGGAGAACCAATACATAAGTCCACCGCCCTTATATTTAAAGACGATTTCTCATAAAGCTGTCATAATTCTCATAATCAACTTTTTCAAAGAGGAAGGGTACTCATATTTGACTGGCCTCTGTCCAACCGTGGAGCAGGCCCCAAACTTGAAGTGCCTTTTCTGCAGGTCGTCGCGGGAGATGGTGTAGGTCTTTTTCATTTTGACCTCTCTTCATACAAGCAGTAGCACCGTGGGCTGTGGGGGCCAAGACGATGTTTTGTGGTATATCCATCGGAATATTTTTTCAAAAGCCCTTGGTTACGTAAAACTTCCAAATACTGTCCATAATTTTCAAAGCCGCTTTTTACTGCAAATTCTTTAAATTTGACTCCAGCGATCCAAATATTTTTAGACGAATTATTGGTCACGCACTCGCCCCACATTTCGGACAGAAGCGGGTAATCTCGGTTTTTACCATCCTTGCTAGGGAAGTGCTGGTTGTGGAGGGCTATTTCATCCATAACGGCATGATAAAGCTCCATAGCTAAATCCTCTCTCGATGGAGAGCTGTCATAGATCGATGTGAGTAAATCACGGATTGCCTTGATGTTCAGTTTTAAGCCAATGGCTTTTTCGAACAGCTTTGCGGATAATATTAGAGACGCGAATATGTTGAGTATGCGCTCTTGTATTGGAGATACATTTTTTATGGAAGTCTTAAATTTTTTGAGCTCTTCTGTAAATATTCTCTGTACGATATCAGGATGTCGTCTAAGCTTTAACAGATGCTTTGCATACGGTATGATCGCGCATCCGTAATTTTGCCTGACTCCACTGACCAGACGTCTGGCATGGGCATCGTCATCCGTCCAATGAAGATTGAATTCAACCACCCTTGCGTACAGACCCAAGTCGAAACAGCTCATATTGAGCGGACTGTTTTCGCCACTGTAAATAATACTGCCGGAAAACTCTCTTCGCTCCTTGATGTTTCCTGAACTGTCACAGCGCAATTTGTCAACACCCTTTGACCAGCAGTAAAATATGTTTGAAAAATCCCGCTGGCCGCAGATGGTGGACTCATCGAGTATGTGTATCATACCGCTGTCCTGAAGAGATGCCGAAATAGCATTATCAGTTGCGTTAAAGTCCTTGATAAGGCCAGAGCCTTCCTCTGGTGACCCATATATCGAGGCCATAAGCCTAAGCGCCGTGGTCTTACCCGTAGAGGATTGACCAATGATACCCAATATGGGCACCTCGGTGAATAGTTTAGCCTCTTGCAATATGTACGCCACCGGGGCCAAAGCCCCTATTGCCAAAGCCAACTCCGCGTTGGTATGTCCTAACACCTCACTTTCAATTATGGTCTTCCAGGACTCGAGAGTTCCACATGGGGCTACCTTCTCTTTGCCGATGTATTTGGATTTTGCCTTTTTATCGGTTTCGGAGATGCCAATAACCTCATTAGCAAGGAAAACCGTCTCGTCATCCACGTTGCAGATGCCGAGCTGATCATGCACATACAGCTTTGGAGCAGCCTTGCAGCTATCTAAGAGATGACCCAATAGGACCTCGATGTTCTCCGCCGTTTCCAACATGGTAAAACCTTTTATGGAAAGTAGGCGGCAAACATTGCGATTCAAAGCGTCTCTGCCAATAGCCTCCAGTTCCAGCTCCTCGCCGTCCACCCACAAGCTAAGAATTATCTTGCGGTTGCCGGTAAGCAAGTCGATGTGCTCTTCCTTGACGTAGACCTCTTCACATAATGCCCCCAGGCACTCGCCACTTTCGTCGTCGAATGCCTCGAGCATATGGCTATTATTGGCCACCAGATACATCGGATGAACCTCCGGCCTCAGGGGGCTTCAAAATGAATTTGCGGTCCTCGATATTGGCATATATACCATTACGGTATATTTTCAACTTTTCATGGCAGCCAACAAATTCATCATAACCATCGACGCCATTGTGGGCAAGATAGTCCTCGAACTCGATTGTCCGGTCTGGAATGAACTCGCCGCCAATAACGAAAAGCTCCTCGTGTGAGAACTCTTGACCTTGGTCGCTGGTCAGCAGGTATTTGATTTTGACTGCTGTTCCATGCGCGTATCCCTCTGGTTCCTTTACGGATACAACCGTGGAATCATAGGTGCCGGGGGGAGGGGTCCTGCTCTTGGAGCGCTTTGTTTGGATTTTTTTCAAATCCAGCATAAGAAAAAACTTCCTTTCAGGCACTACGCACACCTTGATGTGCCATTATTAAATTTTCAAGGTGCGGTTCCCATTCCCCTTGGGGTCCGGGCAGATTGATGGGTAATTTTCATGTAGGTGGTCTAAACATATTAGCTGCCTCCTTTCAGTTGCCTCCCTTCACTAACCTGGATGGTCAGTCCCATTTACCTATGTAGGTGAATGTTAGCCTACGATCCAAGACCTAACCGAGCCAGAAGTATCAAACCTCTGGTCCCACGTCACCAGCTGGGATAGTCAGTTCCGTTCACCTATATGAATAAGTAAACATCAGCCAACAATCAGAGTGCAATGGGGGTCTCGACAGGGTTGTTAAGATTTGGAAGGATATCACGCCCGTCAGTACTGTTTGTATGGCGGGCCCTGGGAGTTACCGTCCCAGGCCGGTCCGTGTGAGAGGAACTGAACCGACTATTGTAGCCGACCTTGCCCTTGTACCTCACTCCTATGATTGTAATTATATGTAATGCTTACTGTGTTTTTTACCCGCTGTTTGCATCACTTAATTACTGAAGCCATTATAGCAGTTCCTGCCGTTTTTGACAATTGGCATACATAACAATGTTGCTTTTAATGTATTTACCCAAAAGTTATAACTTTTTAAGGCAAAAAAATATGAACGTTCTATGAATTTTTCCCTTATGGCGAGGCGAGCGTCCTCTCAACCGAATTATCTCCGTTATTCCCAGCCAATGGAGGCTAAAACCCGAAAAACAAGCCGTTTTGGACGAAAAACAATTCAAAAAAGTTATAAAGCCAGGCTAAGGCCGATTTATACAATCTGCACAAAAAAAGTGGTTCCTCTGTCAGGGACCACTTTTCTCATACACCTCCTGACGCCTCACCGTCAGCGTCGTATCTAATTCCGGGAACACATCCAGCCCGGTCCGAATGGTGATGGATAGCCCATACCGTCCTACATCTATCCGCTTGATGAAGCCTTGTATAAACTCTTTATATGCGGGACTGGATGGGCTCTTTTTTAATTGAACATACTGCTGAGGAATCAGCAGAGGGTCAACGTCAGTTGTCTTGTTCACCACGTCTTTCTGGCCCAGCTTGCGCATTTCAGATTCAATTTGCGCTTTTTCCTGTTCCAATTCTTCCAGCTTGCCGGTGAGGGCAGGGGAGACGATACCCTTCATAATAACAGAGGTTATATGTTCTATCCCCGCGCTTACTTCATCCAATCTGGTCAGGAGCCTCCCTTGCTCCCCAGCTATGATTTCAGAGTGATTTTTCGTCATCGCCTCAATGTGACGGATGATTTCGCGCATAGCGGCGGCATTAAAGATATATTTTTCCAGGAGCGTCACGACATACCGTTCCAGATAGCTTTGATTGATTTCTTTATTTGAGCAGCTATACCGCTTGGATGGACACCGATAGGTTACATATCTGGCCTTGCTCCTACCGGAATACCGGGTATTGCCCACCATCGCCCTGCCGCACTCCTTGCAGAAAACTTTTCCTGACAACAAGTAGCTGGTCTTGGCGTTGGCTCTGCCTCCGGTGTGTCTGTGGCTGTCAATGCGTCCCTGTACCTGGCAAAAGGTTTCCTCATCTACTATCTGCGGTACGCCCCCTTCCACTGTGATTATGTCCTCATTGTCTTTAAGAAGGTGCGTATTCCGAGTACCGGCCACACTCCTTGAAGAGCTTCGGTTAAAGACATAGAGTCCTTGATATTTGGGATTGGTAAGGATACTGTAAAGACTGTTTTTCTGAAATTCCTTTCCGTTTTTAGTCCGATGACCCATATCGTGTAATTTGCCTAATATCTCAGAGTACCCACAGCCGCCGCTGTACATGGAGAATATCAGCCTGACCGTCTCGGCCTCCTTGGGATTGATAATCAGCTTATGTGTAATTGGGTCCACATCATATCCCAATGGAGGCTTACCCCCGGTGTGCTTGCACTGAAGGGCCGTCTCTCGCATCCCCTTCATGACCTCACGAGCCAAATTCTGGCTGTAATATTCGCTCATACCTTCCAGCACTGACTCCATCATAATACTTTCCGGGCTGTCATCCAGGTTTTCCAGGACGCTGTACACGGTCACACCGTTCTTTTTTAATTCACGTTTATATATTGCCGAGTCATAACGGTTTCGGGCGAATCTGTCCAGCTTATGGACCAGTAAAATGTTAAAGTTATGGAGGGCGCTATCGGCAATCATGCGTTGGAAGGATGGGCGGCGGTCTGTGGTGGCGCTCCTGGCCTCGTCAATATAAGTTTCCACGATGGAGATATGACGCTGTGCGCAGTAGGAGGTCATGGCTCGGATCTGTGCGTCTATGCTCTCGGAACGCTGATTATCTGAGCTGAACCGGGCGTATAGGGCTGCCCGGTTACTTACCTGTATCATTCTGGGTTGCCTCCTTCGCAGTCTCGGCGACCTGTGCCTCCGCCGCCTCATAAGCCGCCCAATCAAAAGGTTTCAGTATCCATTGGCTCCTGAGTGTCGGGGTCAGGGGATGGAGGCCGTCCCGTGTACCGTCTGAAATGACATGAACCTTTCCCTGATACGGCTTCAACAGGGCCAGCACCGCCCCGGCACGGCTGGCTATCCTCGTGTTGGTATCAGCGGATTTTCCCCAGGCCACAATGACGCAGGAAGCACTTTCTGCGGCCTTTTTGATAAAATCATCATTTTCAGGTGCATTCAGATCTTCATCTGAATTCCAACGAAAATTTAGCTTTTGCGTTAGCATGGAATATAGGTTGAGCACCTCCACGCCTCCGAATCGCTCTAGCCTTGTGATGTTGTTCACTACAAGTGATGTTGTGGTATCCATAACGAGGTCGTCCGCCTGAGCCGGGTTGAGCATTATCACTGCGGCAACCGGCTTATCTTTGCTCCATACACGCCTCCACGAAAATCGGTGAGTACGCTCATCATTAAAAACGGCTTCACATCTTACATTGCTTTTCTCTGTGACCATGATAATAGCTCCTTAAACATAAAAATTAGCTGGATAGAAGCGCCATCGCTCCTATCCGGCTTAAAAATATAATATATATACAAGCGTCAACTATTATCGGTCCAAATCCAACCTCTGCCCATCCTCTTTGGCAAGCAGTTCTTCCAGCTTCTCCCGGTCCACAAATATTCTGTTCCCAAGCATCCTCGTTGGAAGGTACTTCCTCACCAATATCCGAATCTTCTTTTTACTGATAGGCAGATATTCATCTTGTATCTCAGATATAGTGACATATTGCCTCTTTGCCTTCTTCATGACCGTTACCTCTCTCTCTTTGACCTATCCTCGGCCTCAGCTTCAATGGTCGTGCCCTTGAAAAGTCTGAATGTCGTGATCGTTTTCCCATACTTGCTCAGATTACGACTTTTTGACAACGCTCTGCCTATCTTTACAGCTTCACTCTGCGTCAGCTGGTCCGTAGTAAAATGGTCAGGATAGACCTTCGGATTCTTTCCGGGTACGGTTTCATTGATTATATTCTCGATTTCATCCGCGTAATTGCTCAGGTCTACATTCTGGGATGAATCCGTTAAAGTGTATTTTCTCAGTAGCGCCATACTGCGCCCTCCTTTCACGTCTATATTTATTTGTTAGCATAAATGTTAGTAAAATCACTCAAAATGCCCCAAAGCGCCCCATAGCTCCACGACCGGCTGCTGCCACGGTCATGCCCCGGTAGCTCCCCGGACGTGCCCCGGACGTTTTCCCTTGCCGCACCTGCCCTCCCCGGCTCCCCGCCCAAAAGCGTGGGATGGATATGATGTGGCCTTGTGTGGTGAGTTTCAAAAGCTATCTAAACTCTGAGCTGGTTTATGCCTTTCATTCTTACCCCGGCCATATACCCGCTTCATCAAGGCGATACTGGCCTCCTACATCACAAAAAGGGCTGATTTTCTCCCTTATGGCTGGCCTTCTTAAAACAAACAAAAGCCGCACATGGCAAGCAATGCTTACTCATGTGCGGTTTTCGATAATTTCCCATCGGACGTGGGAATGAATGGTGGAGGCGGCGGGAGTTGAACCCGCGTCCGAAAACACATCCGTCTGAACTTCTCCGGGCGCAGGCGGTTATTTTGGCGTCAGCCGTTTCCCTCGGTCACAGGCAAGCCGTCACGCGCTGTGGCTTCGGTAGCTTCATGGTGCATGGCGCGCTCAAAGCTTTGCGCGCTCACGTTCTCCACTCATCGACGCCCCATCCCCGGCCGTTGACCTCCGGGGTGGAACGGTCACTGCTTAAGCAGCGGCAGGAACAGCGTAATCGTTGTTCTTTAATTTATAAGATGCCCGTTTTATGGATGTCAGGCGCATCCGCCCGCTATTCAGATTTCCGCGTCCCCGTCGAAACCGGTACGCCCCCACGTCGTCGCGGAAGTCGCGTTATTCGGGGCGCGGCTGTCGCCAAAGGCGCCCGCCGCACCCCTCACACGCTGACTTCGCTCCTCCTCTCCAAACGTGACCCGCTGCGCTGGGCTCCGATTTGGGGGACGTTTGAAATGGTCCCTGGCCATTTCAAAAAAGGGGATTGCCGGTTTGCTTCGCGCACGGCCCCGGAGAGGCCGCACACTCCGCAAACCTATAAGGGTAAATTTCCGACGTACATGCCGCCGGAAATTTAATCTGATTTATTTCTCCGCTGCGGCGGAGAAAGTCTGCGACGCTTTAGGTTTTTGCCAGCTTGACAACAATGGTGCTGGGGGTGACTTTGGCGATGAAGCGGTAGAGCTTGAAGAAGGCGCGGGGGGTGTGGAAGGCTTGATCCTTTTTGGCGGCCTTATAGCTGCCGGAGGCGACTTTTTTGGGGTCGCAGTAGGGGAGGGTCTTGAACATCTTGGAGTTGCCGCGAATTTCGCCCACGTCTAAAAACTCCGTGTCCATGGGGCCGGAGCAAACGGCGGTGACGGAGATCTTCCGGTCCCGGAGCTCCTCGCGAAGGCCCAGGGAGAAGCTGGACACATACGCCTGGGTGGAGCTGTACACCGTCATTCTAGCGTTGGGGCAGAAAGAAGCGATGGAGCTGACGTTCACGATGTGGCCGCCCTCCGGCATATAGGGGAGCGCGATCCGGGTCACCAGAGTCATGGCCCTCATGTTGAGGTCGCACATCCGGGAGCGAAGCTCCGGGGCCGTCTCCGCCACGTTGGCCAGATATCCGCACCCGGCGCAGTTGACCAACACCCGGACCTCCGGCTTCTCCTCCTCCAGCTTTCGGGAGAGAAGGCCGAGGTCGGTATCGGAGGTGAGATCCAGGGGCACGCAGACGCTGGGGAGGGGGAGCGTGGCCGCCAGCTCGTCCAAAAGCGCCTTTCTCCGCGCCACGAGCCAGACCGCCTCCACCTCCGGGAAATTCTCCGCGAGCTGGAGGGCGTATTCCTTGCCGAGACCGGAGGACGCGCCGGTAATGATGGCAATTTTCATTATTTACACCTTCTGGGGCTCGCCGTAGTCCACGCCAAAGGTCTCTACCGTCACGGACTTCATGACCTGGGGCTTGCGGGGCTTGTCGTTGTAGTCCACCCGGACATTGGCGATCTCGTCCACCACGTCCATGCCCTCCGTGACCTTGCCGAAGGCGGCGTACTGGCCGTCGAGGTGCGGGGAATCGGCGTGGACGATGAAGAACTGGCTC
>CANQXN010000029.1 GCA_947627815.1 uncultured Clostridia bacterium
GATCGTGAGCAAGACGGATCAGAGCGGGATCGATATCATGATCAAAGACAACACCCGCAAAGAAAGCGTCCATATTCCCGTGGTGCTGTCGGAAAGCGGCCTGTCCGAAGTGGTCTATAACGATTTCTTCGTGGGCGAAAACTGCGATGTTGTCATTGTAGCGGGATGCGGTATACACAACTGCGGCAATCAGGATTCGGAACATGATGGCGTCCACCGCTTTTATATCGGAAAAAATTCACATGTAAAATATGTGGAAAAGCATTACGGCGAAGGAGACGGCGCCGGCAAACGGATTCTGAATCCCGTGACGGAGGTGACTTTGGGAGAAGGCGCCTCCATGGAAATGGAAATGGTGCAGATCAAAGGCGTCGATTCCACCGACAGGAAAACCACGGCGCATCTTGCCGCCGGCGCCCGCCTTGTGGTGCGGGAGCGGCTGATGACACACGGCAATCAGACGGCGGTCAGCAGCTATGATGTTTATTTAGACGGGGAAGGCGCCAGTGCCGATGTGGTTTCCCGTTCGGTCGCCAGAGATCATTCTTACCAGCATTTTGCCTCTAAGCTCGAGGGCAACGGCCCCTGTACCGGCCACACCGAGTGCGATGCCATTCTGATGGACAGCGCCCGGGTCACGGCGGTGCCGGCTTTGTCCGCCAATCATTTAGACGCCGGCCTCATCCATGAGGCGGCCATCGGCAAAATTGCCGGCGAACAGATTCTCAAACTCATGACCTTGGGGCTGTCGGAACAGGAAGCGGAAGAACAGATTATCAACGGATTTTTAAAGTAAAACCATGTCGGAGGAACTGCCGGAATGAAAACAGAAAAAGAGAGCGTGACGGGCGGTCAGAGCGAAGCCTGGGTCGCACAGGTGCGCGCCTCGTTGCCGCCGGAGAATATGCTGTACGACCTTGCCGACCTTTTCAGCGTTTTTGCCGATTCCACAAGGATCAAAATCTTGTTTGTCCTTCTGAAGGGGGAAGTTTGCGTTTGCGATCTTGCCGCAGCGTTGTCCATGGCCGTTTCCGCCATCTCCCATCAATTGAAGATTTTAAAGCAAAACAAGTTGGTAAAGGCTCGTCGAGAGGGGCGCTCCATCTTCTATTCTCTGGCGGACGATCATGTCCGCACCGTCTTGAGCCAAGGTATGGAACATGTGGAAGAATAAAGAGAACAGCCGGCGCGGTCATGCAATCGCGCCGGCTGTTCTTTTCGGCGTATTTTTGTCCGATGGGGAGAATTTTTACAAAAGAATCACATGGTGGGCGGCACAGTCGTCACGGATTTCTTTCGGCCAGTGGGAAGACTGAACCTCGCCGATGTGCGCTTTGCGTAAAAAGAACATGCAGATTCTCGATTGGCCGATGCCGCCGCCGATGGTATAAGGCAGTTTGCCTTCCAACAGCGCCCTGTGAAAGGGAAGAGCCAGCCGCTCTTCACAGCCGCGTATCGCCAGTTGACGGCGCAGCGCTTCCTCGTCCACCCGGATTCCCATGGAGGAGAGTTCCAGCGGCGCATCGAGTACCGGATAATAGACGAGAATATCCCCGTTGAGTTCCCAATCGTCATAGTCGGGCGCTCTGCCGTCGTGAGGCTTGCCGGAGCGCAGCGCCCCGCCGATCTTCATCAGAAACACCGCGCCGTATTCTTTGACGGCATAATATTCCCGCTCCCGTGGGGTGGCGTTTGGATAGCGATCCTCCAATTCCTGCGATGTCAGAAAAGTGATCTCGTCGGGCAGGAGGTGGTCAATAAAATCGTAATCATCCACGATATATTTTTCGGTGTGCTTCAACGCTCGATAGATCTGGCGGACGGTATGTTTCAGCTCCTCCACCGTGCGCTGTTCTTTGGTGATGATTTTCTCCCAGTCCCACTGATCCACAAAGAAAGAATGGAGATTGTCGGGGGTCTCATCCCGCCGGATGGCGTTCATATCGGTATACAGACCTTCGCCTACCTCAAAGCCGTACAGCGCCAGGGCGGCGCGCTTCCATTTGGCCAAAGAATGCACGATTTCCAACCCGTCGCCTTGGCCGTACATGGAGTCAAAAGCGACAGGGCGTTCCACCCCGTTCAGGTTGTCGTTGAGGCCGCTGGCGCTCTCTACAAAGAGCGGCGCGGATACACGGGTGAGGTTTAACTGAATGGCGATATCGCGTTCAAAAAAATCCTTGACTTTTTTGATGGCAATCTGCGTTTGCCTCAGGTTCAGAAGGGAATGATATCCCTCGGGAATGCGTGTGGTTGACATAAAATCACCTGGTTTCTTTTGAATTTCGCAAGGCTTCGCGGTTTGTGTTTTTTGTCGGACCCATGCAGAAAAAATCAGCTTCTGTAAAGGCGCTTGGTCTGATAACGGGGTTCGTATGTGATATTGATGCCGAGTTTGTGAAAGAGATTTTCATCGACCCTGGCTAAAATCACCGAGGCGTGAGCCTCACAGCCCTGGAGTTCGCCTAACTTTTCCAGCGCGGCGGCGGCATTGGGGTCATTGAGGCCGCAGATGGAGAGAGCGATGAGAACTTCATCGGTGTGGAGCCGCGGATTGTGATTGCCGAGATGAACGGTCTTCAAATGCTGGATCGGGCCGATGACCGAAGGAGAGATCAGATGCACCTCGTCGGGAATGTCGGCGAGGACTTTCAAGGCGTTCAGAAGCGCCGCCGAAGAGGCGCCGAGGAGCGGCGAGGTCTTTCCCGTGATGATCCGCCCGTCAGATAATTCGATGGCCACTGCCGGCGCGCCGGTGGATTCGGCCAGCGCAAGCGTGGGGGCAACGACCTTGCGGATATCGGGGCGAAATCCCTCGGTTTTCATCAGCAATTCGATTTTATAAAGCTCTTTTTCGGCGGGGTTGCCCTGACGAAGCGAAACCAGCGCCGCATAGTAGCGCCTGACGATCTCTTGACGGGAAGCCTCCCGGCAGATTTCATCATCGGTGATGCAATATCCCACCATGTTAACGCCCATGTCGGTTGGGGACTTGTAGGGGCAGGAGCCGTATATGCGGTCGAAAATGGTTTTCAGAACCGGAAATATCTCAATATCCCGGTTATAATTGACGGCCGTTTTGCCATAGGCTTCCAGATGAAAGGGATCGATCATGTTGACATCGTCAAGATCGGCGGTTGCCGCTTCATACGCCAGATTGACAGGATGTTTTAAGGGAAGATTGAATACCGGAAAGGTTTCAAATTTGGCATAGCCGGCGCGGACGCCCCGTTTGGACTCGTGATAAAGTTGCGACAGACAGGTGGCCATTTTTCCGCTGCCCGGTCCCGGCGCCGTGACAACCACCAATCTCCGCGTCGTTTCAATGAAATCGTTTTCGCCGTACCCCTGATCGCTGACGATCAGGGGAATATTGGAGGGATAGTCGGCGATGGGATAATGGCGGTAAACGCGGACGCCCAGTTTCTTCAATCGGTTTTCAAAAGCGATAGCGTTGGGCTGGCCGGCAAAATGGGTGATGCCCACCGAACTGACATACAGACCGATATCCCGGAAGGCGTCGATGAGGCGCAGAACATCGGCATCGTAAGTAATACCGAGATCGCCTCGCAGTTTGTTCTTTTCAATGGCGTCCGCCGAAATGACGATCACGATTTCCGCCTCGTCCTTGAGTTGCAACAGCATTTTTACCTTGCTGTCGGGCGCAAAACCGGGAAGGACGCGGGAGGCGTGATAGTCGTCAAACAGTTTGCCGCCAAATTCAAGATAGAGTTTTCCTCCGAACATGTCAATGCGGGAACGGATCATTTGAGACTGCATTTTTACATAGGTATCAAGATCAAAACCGATTTTCATGAGCATTCCTCTTCTTTCCGGGAATTTTCCGATCCCGAAGACAGCCGATCTGCCGTCGGAAATAAAAAATATGATGCTATTCTATCACAGCGTCCTCTAAAAGTCAAGGGGCGTGAAAAAGGGAAGTCTTTGCACCCCGATCCGCTCTTATCTTATGCTTGACTTGCCCGAACCAATATGCTACAATGAAAAAAAGGATTGACAGCCGGAAAGGAGAAGCCACGGTGAAAAAGGAAAAAGAATTGCCGATTCTGGTGCGTCCGGTAGAAAATTTTGAAAAAGACGACATCGAAGTGCGTTGGAAGCCCCATTATGTAGGCTCCTCCTGTCTTCATTGGCATGACTATTATGAAATGGAAGTTGTCACGGGCGGAGAGGGCAGTTATCTAGTCAATGGGCGCACTTATCCTTTGCGGCGCGGCTCTGTGTATTTGGTGACGCCGGCTGATTTTCACAGAATTTTCGGGAATTTGTCGCTCTATAACCTCTCTTTTCGTGAATCGGTTCTCCCGGATAGCCTTTTAAAACCGCTGATTTCCGCCGATACCTCGGCTGTGGCCGATTTTTCACCCGAATCCTTCGCCCCGGTGGAGAATGCTTTAACCATACTTTTTTCGGAATATCGAGGGCGGGAAGAATTGCGCCGAGAGAGTATGCAGAGTCTGGTACAGTATCTTGTGATCGCTTTTTTGCGCAAACAGGCGGGGCAAAGAGAGACGGCGGCTCCCGTGGCGGATCTTGCTGTCATGCAGATGGTTTCTTTTATCCGCCTGCGCTTTAAACAAAAAATCACCTTGGCCATGGCGGCCGCCGAAGTGTTTCTCACGCCCAATTATGCCGGAGCGCTCTTTTATGAAAAGATGGGCGTTTCCTTTCATACCTATCTCATGCAGGTGCGCTTGAATTACGCGCGCTCTCTTCTGCTTCTGCAAGGCTGTTCGGTGGAGGAAGCGGCATTGACGGCAGGCTTTTCTTCCCCCACTTATTTTTCCGGGTGTTTCAAACGGGTGTATGGGAGCACCCCGGGTCAATGGACAAAGAAAAGGAATGAAGGCACGCTGTCCTGAAGGCGGCAAACGGTGATCATCAATCAAACAACCCGGAGAACGGCAATTTTCTCCGGGTTGTTTCGCTGTTTGGCATATCACGCATCAAGAGCCGGTTTTTCTCTTCTTTTTACGCCTCAGGAGGAGAATAACGGCGATGAGAAGACCGACCAAAAGAATCGGCAAAAGAAAGAGCAGAATGCTTGTAAAAATTTTACCGGCGGTATCTTTGGCGGCGGCGCTTTGGCTGCGGCTGACGCCGCTGCCCGTGACGATGGCGCAGGAGGCAATCTCTTTTTCGCCCTGCATGACATGGATATGGCCGACTGTCACGCCTTCTTCAAAAGGCGCCGTCAGGCTTTCCACTTCCCATTGATAGACCAATTCGATCTCGCTCTCTGGTAGATCTTTGGGCAGAAGAGCCGAAACATCCTTTTCGGCAAAACAGGCGACCGTGTCTCTGCCGTCCCCGTTCAGAACCGGCAGCGTTTTTATGGGCGTGGCTTTTTCGACAACTTTTCGAAGCGCAAAAGCGTCGGGCGCCCATTGAAAATAGCGTTTGGCGATGCCGTAAGCAGGCTCGTCCTCCTTTACCGAAACCGCCCCTAACACGATACAGAGATAGGACTTCCCGTCGCTTTCTTGGGCGGAAGCCACCAAGGTGTGGCCGGCATTTTCGGTATAGCCGGCGTTCATGCCGGTGGCTCTTTCATAGTAGTATTGGGTCGTGATCCATCGCCCGAGAAAGTAATTTTGAGAATACAGCTCTTTGCCGGTGTCAAGCGTAATCCTTGGCATAGCGGCAAGTTCGGTGAAAGTAGGGAGCGCGGAGAGCGCGAGCGACAGCAGGAGAACATCGTGTGCGGTGGTGACAGCGCCGTCGGCGTCGAGTCCCGTGGGATTTCGATAGACGGTATCCGTCATGCCCAAGTCGGCGGCGCGGCGATTCATTTTTTCCACAAAGCTGTCAATGTCGCCGGCGATGACGCGGGCGAGGATATTGGCAGCGCTGTTGACATTGCCGATGATGAGAGAGGCTACGAGATCATGAAGAGAAACGACAGCATCGTTGACAAACCCGGTGGCGCCGTAGGCGTTGCCAGCAATGAGATCTTTGGAAAGCGTCACCGTGCGGGATAGATCGGAAAGCTCTTCAATCGCTAAAAGCGCCGTCATCATTTTGGCGGTCGCCCCGGGCGCGATGGTTACCTCCGCGTTTTTTTCAAAAAGCACCGTTTTGTCAAAAAAAGAGTATAGCAGGACAATGTGGGCGTCGCTATTGTCAGGCGCCTCGGCCGTTACCGAAAGGGACACGAAGGAAAAAAGACAAAACAGCACCATGAGAAAAGCAACAATGCGGTGCAATATAGCCGGCTTTTTGTTCACTGCGCCCTCCTTTCGTGATAGGCGATGGCAAAAGCAATGTCGTTTTGGATGGCCGCTTTCAGTGCCTCTTCCGATTCAAAAGTCTGTTCCGGGCGGGAAAAAGCGAGAAAAGCAATTTCCGCCTTTTTCCCGTATAACGATCCTACAGGGCAAAGTACATGGGTTTCCAGCGTCACACTCTGTCGGTGAAAGGTGGGATTGGAGCCGTAATTGGTGACGGCGGGCAATCGCTGTCCGTCGAGGAAAGCGGTAGTGACATAGACGCCGTGTTTCAGCGGTACGGCGCCCTCGGGCAGGGGCAGATTGATGGTGGGAGCCGAGAGCTTGCGTCCGACGGCAAATCCCTTGGTCACCGTGCCGGAGATCGTATAAGGACGCCCCAGTAAAGAAGCCGCCTCGTCCGGGCGTCCTTCGGCGAGCAAGGCGCGGATCCGGCTGGAGGAAATGACAACGCCGTTTTCCTTTTGCGGCGGCAGAATCAAGAGGCCGATGCCATAGGCTCGTGTCAGCGCGGACAGCGTATCGCAGTTCCCGGCGGCATTTTGTCCGAAGTGGAAATTGAATCCGGCATGTAAAAAAACCGCGCCCGCCGCCGCCAAACGCTCGATAAAAGCGGCGGGGGAAAGATCCCGCCAGAGGGCGAAGGGGGCTAATAAAACCAAGGAGATGCCGGCGCTTTCCAAGAGCTTCATACGCTCATCCGGCGGTGTGATCCGTGGGGCGGGCAGGTCGGAAAAGGTGAAAACGGCCGGCACAAGGCCGTGCTGCCGCGCGGTTTGAACCGTTTGAGCAAGGAGAGCTTTGTGCGCCTTGTGGACGCCGTCAAAATTGCCCAGCGCGAGCGCGAGTTTCCCGCTGGCGGGAGGCGCCGACTGAGGGGTAAAGGGAAGAATGATCATATGGTTTTTGATTTTTTTGCGCGCGGGAATCGGCGCAAAACAGATACCCCGCCCGTGAAATGGCGTAAAACGCGCCTTCCGGACGGTGGCGGGGTGGAATGATTATGTGGCTGCACGGTTTGTCCCCCAAAAACGAGGCGTTTTGGGCGGCAAACGGTCATCGGTAAAACCGTTGTGGCTTATCCTCTGGTCAGGTAAAAATTGACAAGAGTATTGAGCAGTTCGTCTCGGTCGATTTTGCGGATCAGACTGCGGGCGTTTTTGTGGTTGGTGATATATGTGGGATCTTCCGAGAGAATGTAACCCACAAGCTGGCTGACCGGATTATAGCCTTTTTCGACCAAGGCATCGTATACGGTCATGATGATGTGGCGGATCTCGATCTCCTTTTCGCTCTGTACGGTGAAAGTTATCGTTTGATCCCTTGAATCGAGGGTTGCGCCGTCTCTGTCCTGTGCCATGAGAGTTACTCCTTTTTTCTGTACCGTAGGGACAAAGCCCCGTCCTTAATGCCATTATACAATAAAAGTCGGTTGATTTCAAGAGACAAATTATATTTTTACATTTTTTGCAGATAATTATTTTTGCAGTCTCTGACGAAAGCCCGAAAATGATATCGGTCTTTCCGGGGGAAAAGAGAATAAAACCAATAAGATAATAACGAAACGGGGGAAATCCCATGATTTATTGGAACGCATTGATCCGTTCGCTTGTCTCTTTGCTGGTTCTTTTTGTTTTTGCCAAACTGATCGGCAAGCGGCAGATCTCCGACATGAGTATGTTTGATTATATCAACGGGATCACCATAGGCTCCATTGCCGGAGAGATGGCTACCGGGGTAGAGCAGAATATGTGGGTCGGCATTATTGCCATGAGCGTGTATGGCTTGATCGCGCTGGCGGTGGATATCATCAACCGCAAATCCATTCGGGCGCGTCGCTTTTTCTCCGGCACGCCTACCTTGCTTTTCCGGGAAGGAAAATTTATGAGAAAAAATTTTGCCAAGGCACAGATTTCGGTGTCGGAATTTGAAGAAATGTGCCGCATTGCCGGCTATTACGATCTTTCCGCCATACAGAGCGCGCAGCTGGAGTCCAGCGGCGGTATTTCGATTTTGCCGAAAAAGGATCGGCGGCAGGTGACATTGGCGGATCTGAATCTCTCGGATCCCACCGCCGGCAGCGCGCCGGTGTCGGTGATTTACGATGGCAAAATCTTAGAACAGAACCTTGTCCATCTGGGCAAAAATGAAAGTTGGGTGATGAACCAATTGGCAGGTCAGAAGGTGGCGCTTGCCGATGTTTTTTTGGCCACGGTGAGCGGCGACGGACAGCTTTCGGCCTATCTTTGCGATTCGTGAGCGCCTCCCGTTCTGCCTTTTATTTGCGGTAATAGCTGTAGTAAGCAACGACAGAACGGATCTTGCCGCCGTTTTCAAGATCGGGCGCCGTGAGGATCACCCCATCCCCGCTCATCAGTTCGGAGGCGGAGAGTTCATCGATATTGGCGCGGAACACCACAATGCCGGAGGCAAACACCAAAAACTCTCCGTTTCTGATATTCAGACCACCCTCTCTGCCGATGATGACCTCTTCATTTTCGATCCGTTCGCCCACATATCGGATGTGTTTGCCATCCAATTTGGCCGCCATGGCGCGGCGAAAAGCGACGCTGTTTTCGTTTTTCGGTTTTCTTTTGAGAAATTTGAACACATGACCGCCCCCTTCTTTTTTAGTTTACCACAAATCTGAACAAATTTCAACTTTTTCCAGAAAAGCCCTTTTATTTTTCCGAAAACTGTGGTAAAATGACAAAGTTAATTGGTTACAGATGGGAGTAATTCATTTTGATCAGAAACGACTTGAGAAACATTGCCATTATCGCTCATGTTGACCACGGCAAAACCACGCTGGTGGACGGTATGCTCCGTCAGGGCGGCGTTTTCCGCGACAATCAAGCCACTCAGGTGCGGGTCATGGACTCCAATGACCTGGAACGCGAGCGGGGTATCACCATTCTGGCGAAAAATACCGCCATTCATTACAATAATACCAAGATCAATGTCATCGACACCCCTGGTCACGCCGATTTCGGCGGAGAAGTGGAACGCATTTTAAAAATGGTGAACGGCGTTCTGCTTTTGGTGGATGCCGCCGAAGGCCCTATGCCTCAGACGCGTTTTGTGCTACAGAAAGCGTTGGCGCTGAACCATCGGGTCATTGTCGTCATCAATAAGATTGATAAGCCCGACGCCCGCGTTAAAGAGGTTATGGATGAAGTGCTGGAGCTTCTCATGGATCTTGACGCCAATGACGAACAGCTCGACAGTCCCATGGTGTTCTGCTCCGGCAGAGCGGGTACTGCCTCGCTTTCTCCGGACGAGCCTGGCACCGACCTCCGTCCGCTTCTCGACACGATTTTATCTTACATTCCTGCGCCGGAAGGCGATGAAACCGCACCTTTGCAGCTTTTGGTTTCTTCGATCGACTATAATGACTATGTCGGCCGCATCGGTATCGGTCGGGTGGAAAACGGCATAGTGAAAGTGGGCGGCGAAGTGGCGGTCTGCAACTATCACAATCCCGCGCTTTCCAAACGCACGCGTGTGGTATCGCTCTATCAGTTTGACGGGCTGAAACGGGTGCCTTGTGAAAGCGCCATGCCGGGCGACATTGTCTGTTTTTCCGGCGCTGAAGATATCAATATCGGCGACACCCTCTGCGCCGTGGACGCCATCGCGCCTCTGCCGTTTGTCAAAATCAGCGAGCCGACGCTCGAAATGACCTTTATGGTCAATACCAGCCCCTTTGCCGGCCGTGAAGGGAAGTATGTCACATCCCGTCAGATCCGCGACAGGCTTTACAATGAACTTCTCAAGGATGTGTCTCTGCGCGTTTCCGATGGAGAAACCACCGACAGTTTCAAGGTCAGCGGACGGGGCGAAATGCACCTTTCCATTCTGATTGAAACGATGCGTCGGGAAGGATACGAACTTGCCGTTTCCGCCCCTCGCGTGATTTACAAGGAAATTGACAGTGTCAAATGTGAGCCAATCGAGCATCTCTATATCGATGTGGCCGAAGAATTTACCGGCGCCGTGATCGAAAAACTCGGCAGCCGCCGGGCGGACCTTTTGAAAATGGAGCTGCACGGCAGCCGGATGCGGCTGGAGTATCTCATTCCTACCCGCTGTCTGTTCGGCTATCGCAGTAAATTCATGACCGATACGCGGGGCGAGGGCATCATCAATACCACCTTCGAGTGTTACGCACCCTATAAAGGAGACATCGTTACCCGCTATACCGGGTCTTTGGTGGCCTCGGAAGACGGTATCACGACTTCTTATGGCTGCTACAATTCCCAGGATCGCGGTATGCTCTTTGTCGGCGTGCAGACACCGGTCTATGAGGGTATGATCGTGGGCGAAAATCCCAAACAAGGGGATATCGCCATCAATCCCTGCAAGGAAAAACACCTCACGGCCGTGCGTTCCACCGGCGCCGATGAAAAACTCATCCTTACGCCTCCTCGGATTATGGGGTTGGAAGAAGCCATCGAATTTATTGCGCCGGACGAACTCATCGAAGTGACGCCGAAAAATATCCGTCTGCGCAAATCGATTCTGAACACCCAAAACCGCCTGAAAGCGCAGGCAAGACTGAAAGGATAAAGAAAAATCCGCCTTTTTTCTGCAATTGACTATGACAAACGGCCGGACTCTCATGAGAGTCCGGCCGTTTTTGTGTTCGATGTATTCAAAAATGAAAGACTTTACCAATACTTGCGGTCAAGACTGCGCAGCTGAATGGCTTCGGCAACATGTTCTGCGGCGATGTCCTGACTACCGGCAAGATCGGCAATGGTGCGGGCGACCCGCAGAATGCGGTCGTGTCCTCTGGCGGAAAGTCCCATCGATTCAAAAGCCGCTTTCAGAAGGGCGGAGGCGTCGGCGTCAAGGACGCAGTATTTTCTCACTTCCGGCGCCGTCATGGCGCTGTTGGCATAGAGCGGCAGGCCGTCCGCTTCAAATCTTTGGCGTGCAAAGGCGCGGGCGCGGTTGACACGCTGACGGATGACTTCGGACTTTTCCGCCGGCGCGGTATTTGACATTTCCTCATAGGAGAGAGAGGGGACTTCAATCTGAATATCGATGCGGTCGAGCAAGGGGCCGCTGATTTTGGCCATGTATTTTTTGATGTCCCGGGGATTGCAGGTGCAGGCGCGGGTCGGGTGTCCGTAATAGCCGCATTTGCAAGGGTTCATGGCGCATACTAACATGAAATTGGAAGGGAAGCGAAAACGCCCCATGGCGCGGCTGATGGTGATGGCGCCGTCCTCCAGCGGTTGACGCAGCGTTTCTGTCACCGCTTTGGAAAATTCGGGCAGCTCATCCAAAAAGAGGACGCCATTGTGTGCCAGCGACACTTCGCCTGGCACCGGAATAGATCCGCCGCCCGAGAGCGCCGCCGCCGACATGGTGTGGTGCGGCGAACGGAAGGGGCGGGTGGTGATTAATGACTGACCGGCGGGCAGGGTGCCGGCTACCGAATGAATCTGCGTGGTTTCGAGGGCTTCGGCAAAAGTCATCTCCGGCAAAATGGAGGGGATGCGTTTGGCAAGCATGGATTTGCCGGTGCCGGGCGGTCCGATCAGCAGAATGTTGTGACCGCCTGCGGCGGCAATCTCAATGGCGCGTTTGGCGCGTTCCTGCCCCTTGACATCGGCGAAATCGAGGCGGCTGTTGCCTTGCCGGATCTGATGCATCAGCGCCTCTTTGTCAAAAACAGTCGGTTCGGCAGGCATTTCACCGTTGAGAATCGATACCAGCTCTTTGACTGTGCCGATGCCGAAAACCGTCAGTCCCTCTACGGCAGAAGCCTCCGGCGCGTTGGCCAACGGGACATACACTTGGGTGATGCCCTCCCGCCTTGCGGCGATGCACATGGAAAGTACGCCGCGGATAGGGCGCACTTCGCCCGATAAAGAGAGTTCTCCCAAAAAACATTTGTCCGAGACATCGCCTTTAATCACCCGACCGGCGGAAAGAATGCCCACCAGCATGGCGAGATCAAAGGAAGAACCTGTCTTTTTGATATCGGCCGGCGCCAGGTTGATCACAATGGAGCCATACGGATAGGCAAGACCGGAGGAGATCACGGCATTGTAGATTCGCTCGTTTGATTCCTTGACGGAGTTGTCGGGCAGCCCCACCACTTCGTAACGGGGCAGTTTATCTGTAAAATTGGTTTCAATGGTGACGGCAAATCCGTCCACGCCAAAACAGGCGGCGGCGTAGGTTTTGGTCAGCATGATGATTCCTCGTTTTTTGACAATGTTTTTCTGTTTCCTTCAGGCAAACGCTGTGCGGCTCATTGTTTTTTTAACTTCTGTCCGTCGGAAAAAGCGTTGCCCACTTTTTCTCCCAGCGCAAGATAAGCATGATGAAAAGGATCATAACAAATGGGTGCCATTTTGGCAACATCTGCCGTTCCGTCAGGGGCGAGTGCGGATTCTTCGATGCTGACATTGACAATTTCTCCGACCAGATGCCCGCTTTCAGGATCATAACTTTTCAGACGGCATTCTACAGCCATGGGCAATTCGTTGATGAGGGGCGCGTTGACAAAGTCGCTTTTGGTCACAGACAGACCCGCGATCTTCAGCTTATCCGGCACATCGTTGCCTGAAGTAATACCGAGATAATCACAGGCAACCACATGGGCGACATCTCCCATACTTACCGTAAAAGCGCCGGTGGCCAGCAGGTTTTTGACGGTTTTGTGTTCGGCGCTGAGACAGAGGCCGATTTCATTGGTGTCATTGATACCGCCCCACGCGGCATTCATGGCGTCGGGATGACCGTTTTCATCATAAGTAGCAATGATAAAGACAGGCTCGGGATAAACCGCAGATTTCGGTCCGAAATTTTTTCGCATAAAAACCTCCCTAATGGTTAAAAAAGTTCTTTTAAATGAGCGGAAGAAAAAGCGGCAATGGAAGGAGCCATTACCGCTTTTCACTGATTATGGCTTTAATGGCCCAATCACTTATTTGGAAATATCCAGATTCATTTTATAAAGCGCTTCCATTTCGGTGCGTTTCTTCGCACAGTAATCGCGCATATCCCGGATCTCTTTTTCGCTGTAGCCGTTCAATTCCTCAGGCTTCAATTTTCCTTTGTACATGCGATCCAGCGTGAGAGCATAGGCGATGTCGATATCCACAATCTTATCGGAGCGCACACACACCACACGGTTGCTCTTGCCGGCGAGCAACAAACGGACGGCTTCCACCCCCATTTGAGAAGCGATGACACGGTCGCGCAGAGAAGGATCCCCGCCGCGTACCACATGGGCAAGACGGGCAAACCGGCTTTCAATGTGTGTTGTTTCCTCGATGCGGCGCGCCAACCCTTCACCGTAATTTTCAATTCCCTCGGAAATCATAATGATAAAGTTGCGCTTTCCATATTCTTTCGAGGCGATCAGCTTTTTGATGATCTGCTGTTCATCAAACTGGATTTCGGGGATCAAAATGGCGGAGGCACCGACGGCAAGACCGGCATAGAGAGGGATGTATCCCGCGTTGCGTCCCATCACTTCCACCACATTGCAGCGGGCATGGGATTCGCAGGTATCACGCAGGCGATCTACCATTTCAATGGTGGTATTCAGTGCGGTATCGTAACCGATGGTATATTCCGTCGCCGTGATGTCATTGTCTATGGTGCCGGGAATCCCAATGCAGGGAAGACCGCGAGCCGTAAGGTCGGTGGCGCCCCGGAAGGTGCCGTCTCCGCCAATGGCGATCAAACCGTCGATTCCGTTATCCCGGCAGGTCTGGATGGCTTTTTGAAGCCCCTCTTCTGTGACAAATTCTTTGCTTCTGGCGGAATACAGGATTGTGCCGCCGCGATTGATGATGTTGGAAACATCGCGATCGGTGAAGATGCGCATCTGGCCTTCCATCAGCCCTTTATAGCCTTCATAGATACCCACGACTTGAACATCGTGGGAAATAGCGTATCTTGTTACCGCACGGATGGCGGCGTTCATACCGGGGGCATCGCCGCCGGAAGTCAATACGCCGATTTTTTTGAAGTTTCGCATAAATAAGATCTCCTTATAACAAACCGTTGATGTGTCGTTTCATGGTAGCCGTTGTTGGCGGGAGATGTCCCGGTATGATAAAAGAGCCGGGCGGAAAACCCAGTTTACCGAGTCAATCGATTCAGCAACACATACAGATATATGATAATACAAATCGACAAAAAAATCAAGTGGGTTTTGCGCTTTTTTCCAGAATCTGTTTGTGATGTCAATTGATATGACCCATCATTGATCAAAAAAAGAAACCCTGCGAATGGTATGGCATTGGGGAGGCAT
>CANQXN010000030.1 GCA_947627815.1 uncultured Clostridia bacterium
TTCGCCGTCTGTTTGGCGCCGGTTTTTGTCGCGGTGCGCTTGGTTGTCTTTTTGGGCGCGGGGGTCTCCGTGGCGGCCTCGACAGAGGGGTCGGCAGGCGCCTCGGGCGCTTTGAATACCGCGTTGTCTTTTACTAAGGTCGCGGCTTTTGCCACCTTGACATCGGCGGCGATGTCTTCATGGGAAACAAGAGATTCCACCTGCGCGCTTTCCATGTTGTAGGCTTTGGCGATCTTTTCGATCTCCTGGGCAATCTCTTCTTCGCCCGCCTCGATGTTTTCAAGAGCGGCGATCTTTTCGAGCGCCAGACGGGATTTCACTCTCTTTTCGGCATCGGGACGCAGATCGGCTTTCAATTTGTCCAGCGTGGTCTGGGTGTATTGCATGTAGTGGGAGAGGTCAAGTCCCATGCTTTTCAGGCGGTTGTCATACTGACGCACCATTTCTTCCACTTCGCTGTCGAACATGCAGGCGGGGATTTCGCCCTCGAGCATGGAGGCAAGCAGCGTGGCCATTTCGTCGTCGGCGGCGCGGTCGGCCTCTTCGGTCTTTTTCTTTTCCAGTGTAGCCTTGACATCGGCGCGATATTCAGCTAAGGTTTCAAAATCCGAGACATCTTTGGCAAATTCATCGTCAACGGCGGGCAACTCGGTTTTGCGGATCTCGTGGAGTTTGATCTTGAACACAACAGGGGCGCCGGCCAACTCTTTCGCCTGATATTCGGCGGGGAAGGTGACCTGAATGTCAAATTCTTCGCCGGTGCTGTGGCCGGCTACCTGTTCCTCAAAGCCGGGGATGAACTGACCCGAACCGAGGCGCAGCTCGTATTTTTCTCCCTTGCCGCCTTCAAACGCGACGCCGTCCTTGAATCCTTCAAAGTCGATGACGGCGACATCTCCCATTTCGGCGGGGCGGTCGGTCACCTCGATGCTGCGTTCGTTTCTCTTGCGCACCGTTTCGATTTCCGCGTCCACTTCGTCATCGCTGACGCTGACCGGGCGCGCGGTGAGCGCGATGCCTTTGTATCCCGCGATTTCGACTTCGGGTTTTAAATATACTTCGGCCGTCATGGCAAGACCGTTGTCATCGATCGATTTGATGTCAAACGAGGGATGCCCCACCACGGTAAGGCCGGCTTCTTTGACGGCGGCTTCATAGGCGTCGGGCAAAAGATCGTTGATCGCGTCCTCATACAGAAATCCCTTGCCGTACATTTTTTCGACCAGACTGCGGGGCGCTTTTCCTTTGCGGAACCCGGGCAGGGCAATGTTGGCTTTTTTTCTGTTGTAGACGGCGTTGACCGCTTTCTCAAAAGTGGCGGCGTCAACGGAAAATTCGATGACCGCCTGATTGTGTTCTTTACGGGTGACATTTGCGAGGCTCATTTCAAGCATTCCTTTCAAACTTTTGTACAATTCAATGTTAACTATACTATTTTATGTAAATCTTTGCCTTTTGTCAAGGGCTTTTTCCGAAAAAACCGAAAAAGCCGGAAATAATGCGAGCCGTCACTTTATCTGTCCGAGACAAGAAGCGGCGTAAAATCCAAAAAATCCGCCGATACCAGCGAAAAGGCGATACCCTCGAAGACAGAAACGCGGGGCAGGGCATAGATGCCGTGAATATGACCGTAATAACAGCGAGTGATGCCGTAGGCGTGCATCAGATCGATCAGGGGGCGGCAGAGGTAATTCTCAAAATAAGGCGGAAAATGGGTAAAAACGATTTTTTCCAAGGCGGGGTCGGTCACGCTGTCCAAAGAGAGCTTGAGACGGGCGGTTTCCCGCGCCACGATTTTCTGATAATCGCTTTCCGCCGGCGCGTTGGCGGCGTCGCTGTACCAGCCGCGTGTGCCGCAGACGGCGAGCTTGTCCAGCAAAACGGCGTTGTTTTGCAAGAGCGTGAGGGAAGTGATGCCGGCGCTTTTAAAAAAGTCGGTGACTTTTTTGACCGTCGTCCACCAAAAATCGTGATTGCCTTTCAAGAGGATTTTTTTTCCCGGCAGACGGTCGAGAAAAAGAAGATCGGCGGCGGCCTCCTCCAAGGAAATGCCCCAGGAGATATCGCCGCCGATGACAACGGTGTCTTCCGGCGTTATGATCCTGCGCCAATGACTCTCAATCTTGCGGTCATGATCCTGCCAGCGGGAGCCGAAGATATTCATGGGCTTTGCCAAACCCAGCGCCAGATGCGTGTCGGCCATTGTGTAAAGAGCCATGCTGTTTACCGTTCCTTTGCTTTGGCTTTGCTTGTTTGCTTTTTTGTCGGCTCAATCGGCAAGTTCGGGCGTAAAAAAGCGGCGGGCGTTTCCCCAGAGGATTTTTTCGGCCTGCTCCCTGCCCAAAAGCGCGACGAGACGGCGGGCGAACAGCGGCACATCCTCGATGCGCGACAGTCCCTGCGGACCGTGGACAATCCCGTCAAAATCCGATCCGACGGCAAGCGCGTTTTCGCCGCCCGGGGCGTTTAAAGAGAGAAAATGTAGGATATGGCGGGCGACATCGGCTAAGGAAGCGTTGCCGTCCGCCGTAAGATGCTGTGGGACAAAACTGACGCCAACAAGCCCGCCTCGCTCTGCCAGCGCGCAAAACATCTCGTCGGTGAGATTGCGCCGGTGAGGGCAGAGGGCGCGGGCGCAGGAATGGCTGGCGATGACCCTGCCGCCGCAGGCATCGGTAAGCGCCAGCGTCTCCCAGAACAGTTTATCGGAAGCGTGCGAGAGATCGAGGACAAGGCCGCGAGATGCCGCTTCTTTGACAAGCGCCCGGCCGAACGGTGAGAGACCTTCGTCGGTATCCCAGGCGCCGCCGATAGAGGAACAGCCCGCCCAGGTGAGGGTGAGAATCTTCACGCCGGCCTCTACCAGGCGATCCAAACGGTCAAGGTCATGTCCCACAAGGCGCGCGTCTTCTACCGCCAGCAGGGTGCGGATGCGGCCGCTCGCCGTCACGATCCCCTGCGGCGGCGTTGCCACCGCCGTGTGATAATAATCGCTGATCGCCAAAAATTCATCATAAGCGCTGTCGTCATCAAGTTCATTGCGACACCAGATAGCCATTACCTGAACATAATCTTCCAAAGAGATCCGATGGAAAGAGAGCATCAGCGCCTCGTTGTGCCAGGGGGAGAGCAGTCGGTGATAGGCTTCTGTCAGGGTGTCGCAATGCAGGTCGAACAGTTTCATGAAAAGTGCCTCCGGGAAAGAATCTTATGCCTAAAACGCCGCCTCATGATAGACGATCGCGGTGCGCGGCCGCCTGCCCGGCCGCAGGGTCAGATAGACCTCGGCAAGGTCGCAGCGCGGCTTTTTATCGGTGGGATGCGCGCTCAGATAACAGCGGGCGGCATGGCGGATATGGAAGATTTTCTCCCCGTTCACCGCTTCCCCGGGGCGACCGTATTTTTCGGTGTCGGTGTCGGATGCGCGGGTTTTGACTTCCACAAAGACAATATACGCGCCTTTTTCCGCGATAATGTCAATCTCGCCGCCCCGCACTGTGAAATTCCTGCAAAGCAGCCGATAGCCCCGTTTTTTCAGGTGATCCGCCACGGCGTCTTCCCCGATATCGCCCAGCGCGCGGGTCGAGAGGGGCGCGCCGGGCGCTTCTTTCTTTTTTCTGAGTTTTTCAAAAATGTTCATTTGTCGAGAAAATTCAAGAAAGTCTTGCGGTGCAAGGGACAGGGGCCGAGCTTTCGCACAATCTCCATGTGTTCCGCCGTGGGATACCCTTTGTGCTTGGCAAACTGATAGGCGGGATAGAGCCTGTCCATTTCAAGACAGTAGCGATCCCTTGCCACTTTGGCAAGAATCGAGGCAGCGGCCACCGACATGGAAAGCGCGTCCCCCTTGACGATGGTTTTTGTTGGCATAGAAAACCCGCGCGCCACATTGCCGTCGACAAGAACCATGGCCGGGGCGGGGGAGAGCATCGCCACGGCGCGCCGCATGGCAAGCTGGGAGGCGTTCAGAATGTTCAGTTCGTCGATCTCGCCGGCGTCGGCAAAGGCGATGCCCCAGCTGACCGCCTTTTCTGTGATCACGCGGTAAAGCGCTTCCCGTTTCTTTTCCGACAGCTTTTTGGAGTCGTTCAGGCCGGGAATGTCAAGATCGGGCGGGAGGATAACGGCGGCGGCATATACCGGGCCTGCCAGCGGGCCGCGACCGGCCTCGTCGGTGCCGGCCACAGGCGAAAATCCCGCGTCAATGGCGCTGTGTTCAAAGCTATAGTCAGGCATGGCGGCCTCCTTTTTTGCTGTCAGGACGAGATCCGCTGTGTCAGGGGATCGCCCGCCTTGTCAAGGTCGGTCAAAAGACCGTCCACCGTTTCTTCGACCGTCGCCCAGTCGGTGCAGATGCGGATGCAGCTGTGTGCCGCGTCGATCCGTTTTATGTAGGAGAAAACATATTTTTCAGAAAGAAGGCTGATGACGCGGTCGGGGAGGATCGGAAATTGCTGGTTGGTGGGAGAATCCAGGAGGAAGGGATAACCCCGGGCGGCGATGCCTTCTTTCAGCCGCATGGCCAGCCGGTTGGCCTCCTGCGAGGTGGTGAAGTAAATATCGTCTTCTAAAAGTCCCAAAAAATTCAGCCCCAACAGACGCCCTTTGGCGAGCATCGCGCCGTTTTGTTTGATCATATAGCGGAAATCTTTTTTCAGCTTGTCGTTGGCGATGACGAGCGCCTCGCCGAAGAGCGCGCCCTGTTTGGTGCCGCCGATGGTAAAAGCGTCGCACAAAGACGCCATATCCGCCAGCGTGATATCGTTGCCTTCCGCCATCAGCGCGTAACCGAGGCGGGCGCCGTCCACATAGAGATAGAGGCCGCATTTGCGGCAGACATCGCTGATCGCCGTCAGCTCTTCTAACGAATAAATGGCGCCGTATTCCGTGGGGTTAGCCAGCGAAACGATGCCGGGCTGTACGGTGTGTTCGTGATCCGGGTCGGTATAATGGGCGTCAAAAAGACGGCGGACATCTTCGGCGCTGATCTTGCCGTCGGAAGAAGGCACCGTCAGCACCTTGTAGCCATGCGCCTCGATGGCGCCGGTTTCGTGGGTCTGAATGTGCGCGACAGAAGCGGCGATGATCCCCTGATAGGGACGCAGGGCGGAGGCGAGCAGGGTGACATTGACGATGGTGCCGCCCGTGAAAAAGTGAACCGCCACGCGGCGGGTGTGACAGAGGTTTTTGATTTTGTTGGCGGCCATTTCGCAAAAACGGTCGCCGCCGTAAGCGGTGGTGCGCAGATCGTTGGTTTCGGAAAGCCATTTCATCACATTGGGATGGGCGCCGATGCTGTAGTCGTTTTCCATGTGAATGAGTTTTTTGATGGGGCGGGGTTCGGTGAATGTTGCCATGGATACCTCCCGTAGATGTTGCGCCGCCGGCAGGCGGCTTTTCGTTGAAAAGCGGCAAGAAAAAAAGGGAAAACATTCAGAAAACAGGCGGCGGGAAAACCGAAGCAAAACGCCTCGGCGGGTCGTTTAAACGGCAAACCCGCCGTCTACGCCGAGAACCTGACCGGTGATAAAGGAAGCGCGGTCGGAAGCGAGAAAATACACGGCTTCCGCCACTTCCCGGGGCTGCCCCAAACGGCAGAGCGGGGTGTTTTCGGCAAGCGATGCCAGCGTCTCTTGGTCAAGCGACCGATTCATATCGGTTTCGATGACGCCCGGCTCCACACAGTTGACCGTGATCCCGGAAGGCCCCACCTCTTTGGCCAGCGCCATGGTAAGCCCCCGCAGTCCTGCTTTGGCGGCGGAATAATGCACCTCGCAGGAGGCGCCGGTCTTGCCCCACATCGAACCGATGTTGACAATACGGCCGTATTTTTGCGCGATCATCGCGGGCAAAACCTGTCGGGTCACATAAAAGACGGCGGCAAGATCGGTGTCAATCATCGTCGCCCAGTCGTCGTCTGTGATTTCGGTAAACAGCTTTTGCTGGGCGATGCCGGCGGCGTTGACCAAAATATCAATCCCGCCCAAAAGCTGCAGGGCTTTTTCCGCCGCCTCACGGGCCTCCAAGGGACGGGAAAGGTCGGCGCAGAGCGCCGAAGCGCCGGTGCGGGCGGCAAGCTCCGCCGCTCTTTCGTGCTGGGAATGATAGAGAAAGACCACCCGGTGATTTTTTTGTCTGAATTTTTCTACACAGGCGGCGCCGATGCCGCGCGAGCCGCCGGTGATAAGTACCCGTTTCATAGGCGCGATCGATCCTTTCATTCTGCAGCGCTCTCTGCGCCGCGCGGCGGTTTTTCCAGGGTCAGGCGGCCGATTTTGCCGCTGCGCAGTTCGTCGAGCAGCATGGCGGCGGTCCGTTCGGTGTTGACCTCGCCCCCCTTGAGCAGATAGCCGCGCTTTTGCCCCACGGCCTCGAGCAGCTGATATCCTTTTGCCCCTTCGCGCAGCTCCTCGGGCAGAGGATAGCGGGCAAAAAAGGTCTCGGGGGAGACGGCGGCCAAACGCTGACAGAGGACGGCGGCCAGCTCTTCGATGTCTAAAATTTGATCCCGTATGGCACCGGTCAGCGCCAAATTTTCCGCGACCGTGCGCTCCTCGAATTTCGGCCACAGGACGCCGGGCATGTCGAGCAGTTCGAGCCGATCTTGGGTCTTGACCCACTGCTTTTCCAAAGTGACGCCGGGGCGATCCTCCACTTTGGCTTTTTTCGCGCCTGTTATTTTGTTGATAAAGGAAGATTTTCCCACATTGGGGATGCCGACCACCATGGCGCGCAGCGCCTTGCCGGACATGCCTTTGGCCTCGTAACGCGCCAGCGTGTCGGCGCAAAGACGGCGCAGCTCCGGCATGATTTCATTCATGCCCTGGCCGGTGATAAAATCGGCCGCCACACAGCCCTTGCCCTGCGAGCGGTAATAGGAACGCCAGGCGGCGGTCAGGGCGGGATCGGCCAAAGTCACTTTGGACAAAAGAATCAGTCGGGGCTTTGCGCCGCAGAGTTTGTCGATCTCGGGGTTGCGGGAGGAGCGGGGAATCCTGGCGTCTAATATTTCGATCACGGCATCAACCAGCGGCAGACATTCCGTGATCATGCGCCTGGTTTTGGCCATGTGGCCGGGGAACCATTGAATGGTGGAAGAGGGCATACGGCAGGAACCTTTCTGTTGGGATTGGCGGTTAAATCAAGCTACTATGCAATGCAAAACAGCTTATTCGTCCAGGCTTCCGAATTTGTCGAAGGGAAAAAGACGCCATACGACTTTGCCAACGATACAGCGTTCTTCCACAAAGCCGATCAGGCGGCTGTCGGTCGAATCCTGCCGATTGTCGCCCATGAGGAACACACAGCCTTCCGGCACGGTCGTCTCGTAGATCTCGGCGTCGGGATCGACTTTTTCAAAGTGGCAGGGATCGTTTTCTGATCCGATCAGCTCTTTTTCCATGCGTTCGGATTTGACTTCGAGGTAGCTCTGATCGATGAGCTTGCCGTTGACCCAGATCTCCCAGGTTTCAAAATTGATGCGCAGGCGGTCGCCGCCTGTGGCGATGACCCGTTTGACCAAAGGACGGTAGATGTTGTGCGCGGCGGTCTGGGCGATGACGATATCGCCGATCTCGGGATGATAGCTGTTGCCGGCGATGAGAAGAACATCGTTTTCCTGTAGTGTCGGCTGCATGGAGGGTCCCTGTACCGGGGAATGGCGGACAAACACCGTCATGATGATAAGCACCAGGGACAGCGCCAGCGTGAAAAGCCGCAGAAATTCAAAAACGCTGTGAGAAACCGGCGTGCTTTCTTCTTTTTCTTCTTCTACCGGCTTTTCGCGCAGATGCCCGAAGAGGCTGTGGGGGCGGCTGATCGGCGGCTGAGGCGCGTCGGCAGGCTCCCGGTCGAGGAGCTTTTGCAAAAGGGCGCGTCCTTTCGGTATGTAAGTGCCGTGATTTTCGGCGTAGCGCTCGGTAAAACGGGGCGCCGTCAGTTCTCCCTCGTCGGCGGGGAAGAGCAGATACGGGCAGGGGCGCACCGCCTCGCCGCTCTCCTGCCATTCCGGCGTGACAAGCAGGAAAGAGAGCGTTTCATCACTGCCGGCAAAGCCGGTGTAAATGGCGGACAGTTCGGCATCCAGCCAGGCGAGATTAAACGCCTCAGAGGCAACATAACAATAAACAAAATCACGGCCGGCGTCAAAAGCGGCGTGGATCGCCTGGGCAAGCGAGGGCAGACCGTCCTCACCGACCGGCACAGGCACCGTGGGGATCCCGAGGGTGCGGGTGATTTCGGCAACATGGGGATCCTGCGTAAAGGCGACGCTTTTTACGCCCCATTTTTCTTCAAACGGCATGGGTTTGGCTAACCCCGCCGGCCAAACAGGCGTTGCGGCTCCTGCCGCGCTTTCCTTTTCGCCTTCAGGCTGCGGTTCTTCTGCCGGTTCTTCCGTCGGTTCAGCCACCGATTCTTCCGTCGGTTCTTCTGACAAAGCCTCATCGGGTACCACCGGCACTTCGTCAGGCAGTGTAGGGGTTTCATCGGATATTACCGACGCTTCGTCGGACGGCGCCGAGGTTTCGTCGGACGGCGGGGTTTCGGTTTCGCCTTCCGCGCTCTGCGCGTCCGGCGCCTCTCCCTCCGCCGGTGTTTCGCCCTCCGCCGGTGTTTCGCTGACGGCAGATACCGATGCGCTTTCCGCTTCTTCTCTTTCTTGGATAGGAGAAGCGGCATCTGCCTCCTCTTGAGGGGCGGCCTCGGCGTCAGGCGCTATGGCATCGCTTTCCTTGGCTCGGAGCATGGCGGCGATCGCCTCGATTTCCGCGTCCTGTTCGGGCGGGAGAAAGAGCGCGCCGTAGCGGTCGGCGTTGTAAGAGAGGAGGGATAGCGCCGTATCCCCCGGGAAGCGTTTCAGCGCCGGGTTGTGAGGCATCACGGTGCCGATGGCGGAATGTTTGCATAAATGATCGAGAAAGGGCGTGTCGGCAAGCTCGGCGGGCGTCGGCACCCCGGGCGCCGGCCGCTTTGTCATGCCTTCACAGTGGAGAAAAAGATACTTCATACTGACAGAATCCTTTTTATCAATATTTTTTATGATCCGAAAGAAATAGGGTCGGGCGCGGCCGGTTTTTTGGCCGAAAAAAGCAGGAAAAGCCCGATCAACACGATATAACAATACACCGCCGCCGTAAAACTTGCCGGCACCTGTAACGGTCGGGGCAGCGAGGGAAACAAACGCGAAAAAAGGCGCGGCCCCGCAAGCTGAAAGAGCAGGGAAATCAGCGCGGCGGGCAATAAGCGGACGGCTTGCCCCCGGAGAAACACCGTTTCGCTCAAGATCGGGATCAGGACGAGCGCCGGGAGGGCCGGCACAAAAAAGCAAAGCAGCTGAAAAAGCAGCGTCTGGTTTTCCGGTGTCTCGCCGGAAAAGAAAAAGGAGACAAGCCAAGGCGCGCCGGCGAGCAGAACAAACGCCAAGAGCAGCGCGGCGCCGCCTGACAATATACAGGCTTTTTTGACAAGCGACCCCCGACCGTTTGCCCGCGAAAGGCGCGGATACCATAGGGCGTGAGCGCAGGCGGCTAAAAGCGCCGCGCAAAGAAGGACGAGCTTTCTGGCATAGCCGCAGGCGGCGGCATCGGAAGCGTTGTCGCTTGCGGCGTGTTGTGAGGCGATCAGCGCGGCAAGCGGCAAAAAAGCGGAAAGCGCCGCCGCCTCCCCGCCGGCGCGGGCGGTGTAAAAAGGCTGCTTTTTTTCTGAAAACGATGTCGGCGCGGGACTTGCCGTGAAAGCGCCGGAAGGGTTTGCGGCAAGAGAAAGCGGCAAATGCAGGAAGAGCAAGGTCAGAAAATTGCCGCAGAGCAGGAAAAGAATCGCGCCTGCCGGGGGCAGCACCGGCGCCGTCACCCAAACAACCCCCGTGATGACAAGGGAGGTAAGCGCCGAAAGCAGAGCGGGGAAAAGCGGTTTGTCCTCGGCCTGATAGCGTGCGGAAAACAGGGAGACCAGAGCGAGAACGCCGTGATCCAATACCAAAAGACCCAAAAGCCCCGCCGTTTCCGCTTCAAAACCGGCAAGCGCCGGCGCCGCATAGGGCAAAACCGGAAAAGCAAGACACACAATCGGCAAAAAGGCGGCAAGCAGCAGGACAAACAGCTTTAGCGGCAGGCGGGACAGGGCGGCGCCCGGCGTCTCTCCTTGTTTTTGACGCTGATAGACGGGAATAAAACAAAACCCGATCCACGCGCCGAAACTGCATTCATAAAGGGAACTCACCAAGGCAAACGCAAAGTCATAGGAGGCGGCGCCGGCGGAAAGCCCCCAGACAAAAGCCAGCCGCGCCGTGCGCAGAAATCCGCTCAATCGGGTAAGCCCCATAAAGCCAAGCAGGAAAAAGCCGCGCCAGAGATCGCGGGCGACGCCGGATTTCCTCTTTTCAAGATGAATGGCCATAATTTCCCATCCTGTTGTATTTTATCATATTGTTTTCCAAAAGTAAAGGCTTATTCCGTCCTTCTCTGATTTTTTTCTTCACCGAAAAAAACAAAAACATTTTTCAAAAAAGCTCTTGCTTTTTGAAAAGAAGTATGCTATAATCAATCTCGCCGTGTGCGTGCAAGGGGGAACTTTGCGCGTTTGCGGCTTTCGGGCAGTCCGCTGCGAAGCTCCGCATGAATGCCGAAACAATCCTAATATTTTAAGGAGGAAGCCGAAAATGGATCTGATCAAGGCTTTAACAAGCGAGCAACTGAAAAGCGAAGTGCCTCAGTTTAAGGTTGGCGATACCGTCTGTGTTCACAACCGCATCAAAGAGGGTGCCAGAGAGAGAATTCAGCTCTTCGAGGGTACGGTCATCGCCCGTCGCGGCAGCGGCATCTCCGAGACCTTTACGGTTCGTCGGGTCGCCTACGGCGTGGGTGTGGAAAAGACCTTCCCGCTCCACTCGCCTTTTGTTGAAAAAGTCGTTGTTACCAGAAAAGGTAAGGTTCGCCGCGCGAAACTCTACTATCTGCGTGACAGAGTGGGTAAGTACGCCAAGGTCAAAGAATCGATCTGACCGTATGGGATCGGGCGCTTTTGTGTTTTCTTCTCCCCGGGAGTCTTACGGGAGATGCTGAAAACCGGCTGCCTGTCCCTGTTCATTCACCATGTTTCATGAATCTTGAGAGTTGAGGTGTATAGAAATGAAGGAAGGAATCCATCCTCAGTACAATGAGGTTACTGTCAAGTGCGCATGCGGTGCGGAAGTCAAGACCCGTTCGACAGCCAAAGGTGGAATTATGCGTGTGGAGATCTGCTCCAAATGCCACCCGTTCTTTACCGGCAAGCAGAAATTTGTCGATGCCGGCGGACGCGTGGATAAGTTCAAAAGGCGTTTGCAGGGTACACAGAAATAATTTCACTTTTGCCTTCGGTTTGACACAGGCGGCGGATGCATACTTTTTTGCGTCCGCCGTTTTTTTCGCGCCTGCGGACGGCGGTTTACCGGCGGTTTATACCGGCGGTTTATACCGGCGGTTTTTACCGCAGTGGTCTTTTTACCGCAAGGAAGGAGTGAAAAGAATTTATGGATATGACATCGGTTTATACCGCGAGCGACGCGCCGGTTCGGGCGATCTTAGCGGTGGTATTGACGCCGGAGAAAGACGCCCGCGAGGCGGCGGTTTCTCTGGATGAATTGGAACGCCTGTTGGAAACGGCGGGCGGCAGTCTTTTTTGTCAGGTGATTCAGAACCGGGAGTCGCCGGATAACGCTACCTATCTCGGCAAGGGCAAACTCGAGGAAATCGGCGCCCTCTGCCGCGACAACGGCGTGCAGCTCATCGTCTGCGATGATGAGCTTTCGCCGTCACAAATCAAAAATATGGAGGACGCCATTGAAAAGGCGGCGGGCGATGACCAGTTGGAAGTGCGGGTGATCGACCGCTCCATGCTGATCCTCGACATTTTCGCCCTGCACGCGGTGAGCGGGGAAGGCAAATTGCAGGTCGAGCTGGCACAGCTGCGCTATTCGGTGCCACGGCTCTACGGCCAAGGCAAAGATATGTCCCGTTTGGGAGGCGGTATCGGCACCCGAGGCCCCGGGGAATCTCAGCTGGAAAAAGACAGGCGGCATGTCCATCGCCGGATCGCCGCCTTGGAAGCACAACTGGCGGAATTAGCAAAAAGCCGGGCGGTGCGCCGCGCCCGCCGGGAGGACGCCGGCGTGTTCCGGATGGCCATTGTGGGCTATACCAACGCGGGAAAATCCACGCTCCTCAACCGGCTGACATCGGCCGGGGTGCTGGCGGAGGATAAACTCTTTGCCACGCTGGATACCACCACGAGAAAATTTACCTTGCCAAGCGGCCGGGAGCTTTTACTCACCGATACGGTGGGCTTTATCCGGCGTCTGCCCCATCACCTCATCGAGGCGTTTCGTTCTACCTTAGAGGAAGTGCGTTACAATGACGCCTTGATGATCGTGATCGATGCCGCCGATCCCGAATGTGTGGCGCAATTGGAAGTGACCGAAAAACTGCTTTACGATCTCGGCGTTTTTGATAAGCCGGTCCTCTATGTGCTGAACAAATGCGATATTGCCGAGGGGCTGTCGGAGGAATTGCTGTTTCGCTCCCGCCGCGATCGGATGGTGGCGGTTTCCGCTTTGGACGGACGGGGGATCGATACCCTGACCGGAGAATTGGAGCGCTTGGTGCTGGGCGGCCGGCGGCTTTATCTTCTGAAGGTGCCTTCCGCCGAGATGGGCGTGATCCATAAGTTATATAACAATGCGATGGTCGAGGACATCGAGTATTTTGACGGCTATGCCCGGGTGGTCGCGCTGCTGGATGAAAAAACGGCGGGGCAATTGCGGCGCTTTATCGTCAAAGGACAGGACGGCGCCGGAGAGAAAGGCATCCTTGTCTGACAAGAATGCCGGAGGCTTGAGCAAAAAACTTTCCCAAGCAAGACGAAAGGAGGCGGCGTTTGTGCATCCCTATCTTACCTTTGAAAAAGAGGGCGTTGCCCGTCTGGAAGTGAAGAAGAGCGAGTTTATCGGCTATGCCGCCCATGTGACAACCGAAGCCGAAGCCAGGGCTTTTGTGGAACGCATCCGGAAAAAACACGCCGACGCAAGACACCATGTCTATGCCTATACCTTAGCGGAAAACAACATCCTCCGATATTCCGATGACGGGGAACCGCAGGGTACGGGCGGGCTGCCCGTGCTGGAGGTGTTGCGCAAACGGGGGCTTTCCGACGGTGTGATTGTCGTGACCCGCTATTTCGGCGGCATTCTTTTAGGAACCGGCGGACTGACCCGCGCCTACAGCGCCGCCGCCGTGGCCGCCGCCGACGATGCCGGCATCGCTTCTTTTGTGCCTTATGATGTCATCCGGCTTTCGCTGAGCTACCCTTTGTTTCAGCGCCTGCCGGCACTGCTCAAACCCTTTCGCATCCATCGGGATGGGGAAGAATATGACGATAAAGTGACGGTTACGCTGGCGGTGGACGCCGAACAGACCGCCGCGCTGCTCGAGGCGCTCTCGGAGCTTGGCGGGGGTGCTGTCACCGTGACTTCGTTGGGCAAGCGGCTCGACCGCCGCCTTTAATCTTCGGCACTTTCTTTTTCCGCGAAAACCTTACACGTAAAACCGTTTTTTTCGGCGGTTTTACGGGTACTTTTGCCTCTCGGTCAAACACATCATCAAAAAAAGGGTTTTTCGGATTTTTTGCGTATATTATTATTGACGAAAAATGCCGTAAGCGCGGCAGGAAAGGAAAGCCTATGTCCATTCGGTCGGTTCTTGAAGAACGGGAAAGCGAGATGCTCTCCCCCTTTGCCACACTTTCCAAAAACACCAAAGGAAGACAGTATCCCATTTCCGACGATGATATGCGCACCGCTTTTCAGCGGGACAGGGACAGAATCCTCCACTGCAAGAGTTTTCGCCGTCTGATGCATAAAACACAGGTCTTCCTTTCGCCCGAACACGACCATTACCGCACCCGCCTGACGCATA
>CANQXN010000031.1 GCA_947627815.1 uncultured Clostridia bacterium
TGTCGGGCCAGAAGCCGCGCCAGCAAAAGGGCGGCAAAAGGTGCCAGCAAAAGCCCCCAAAGCCCGCCCAGCCGAAAGCCGAGATAGGCGGCGGCCAGCGCGGCGAGCGGATGAATCCCCAAATGCGCCCCCAAAATGTGCGGTTCCACGATCTCGCGGATCAGGGTAATGGCGCCGTAGATGGCCAACAGCAAAAGCGCCCTTTTGACATTGCCCAAAAGAAATAGCCCCACCGCCCACGGGATCAGAACGATGCCGACGCCGATGGCGGGCAAAATGTCGAGAAGCGCGGTGATGACCGCGAGCGCCAGCGCAAAATCCACATTCAAGAGGGAAAAGGCGAGATAAAGCTCGGCAAAAGTAAGAAGAAAGAGAAGAAAATACGCCTTGCAATAGCTTTTCAGCACGCCGAGCGCTTCTTTGTGCCAGCGATCGAGCCGCTGCCCCGTTTTTTTCGATAAAAGGGAGCGAACATAGGCGGTGATGCGGTCATAATCGAGGGAAAAGAAAAAGACCGCGAGAACAAAGAAAAAAAGCGATAAAAGCGCCGAAGGCAGCCGGGCGGCAAAATCGGCGGCGGCGGCCGCCGACTGCGCGGACAGGCGGGCGAGCAGCGCGTCCAAAGCGCGGGAAATCAGCGAGGGAATACCGCTTTCGGCGTCCGCATTGCCGAGCGGCAGTTTTTCCTGCAAGGCGGCGATTTTGTCGAAGAAGGAGGCAAGGGCGCTGTCGGCGTTATTGTATAAAAAGAGGAAAAACTCTTTCAGTTCGGAAAAAAGGCGCGCCGCGAGGAAGAAAAGCCCGAGCGCGCAGGCGCTCATCAGGAGAAGCAGAACGGCCACGCTGAGAAACCGGCGGGAAATGCCGGTCTTTTCGTTGATCTTCTTGATCAGCGGCCGGAAGAGGAGCGCCGCGCCCGCCGCCGCCGTAAAGGGGAGCAGGAGCGAAAAAAAGAGCTTGACCGCCGCAAACCCGAGCGCTAAGATCACGAGTAGATAAAAAGCAATTTTGAGATGACGGTGAAACGCTTCCTCCGATGGCATGACAAGTCCCCCGATCCCACGGGCGTTTCCGAAAAGCCCGGAGCTATCCTTAGTATATGGGGGAAAAGAACGGGATATACGCTACGCCCGATTGTACCACAAAGAAAGGGCGCGGTCAAGAGGGGCGCGGGACAATCGGCGGATTCTTGAACATTTTGTGAATTGCCGGAGAAATCGGCATGAAAGTCATATTCTTCTCTTGACAAGCCGCCTTTGAAAATGGTATAATCAACGGGAAAGGCCATTGGGTCGGAAAGGAAAACGAGGCGTGGCATGACAGGGCAGCAGCGGAAAGTGGCAGTGATCGGCGGCGGCGCCGCCGGCATGATGGCGGCCGGGTATGCCGCCGAGCTTGGCGCGGCTGTCACTCTTTATGAAAAGAATCGCGTCTTGGGGCGCAAATTGCGCATTACCGGCAAAGGGCGCTGCAATCTGACCAACGCCTGCGACAATGAGACCTTTATCCGGCATGTTCTGCGCAACCCCCGCTTTCTCTATACCGCCATTCACGCTTTCTCTACGGCGGATACGATGTCTTTTTTTGAAAATGCCGGTCTGCCTTTGAAGGTGGAACGCGGCAACCGCGTCTTTCCTGTGTCCGATCAAAGCGCCGATGTGGTCGAGGCGCTCCGCCGTTATCTCGAGCGCGGCGGCGTGCGCTGCCGCTATCAGGCCGTGACGGCGCTCGCCCCGCTGACAGAGGGCGGCTGGCGCGTGACGGCGGGCGGACAGGACGCCTTGTTTGACGCGGTGATTGTCGCCACCGGGGGCGCGAGCTATCCTTTGACCGGCTCCACGGGGGACGGATACCGCTTTGCGGACAGGCTGGGGCTTGGCGTGATCCCGCCGCCACCCTCTTTGGTGCCGCTGGTTTCGCCCGATCCTGTCTGCGCCGCCATGCAGGGGCTTTCCCTGCGCAATGTCGGCATTTCGGCTTTTGATCGGGATAATAAAAAGCTGTATGAAGATTTCGGCGAACTGCTTTTTACGCATTTCGGGCTGTCGGGACCGACGGTGCTTTCCCTTTCCGCCGCTGTCGGCGATAAGCTCTCGGGCGGCGTGCGTGTTTCCATCGATCTGAAGCCGGCGCTTACGCCGCAGATGCTCGACGAGCGTCTGCGCTCCGACTTTTTAAAATATGCCAATCGCATCTTTGCCAATGCCTTAGACGATCTTCTGCCGCAGAAAATGATCGCGCCCTTCATCGCGAGGACAAAGATCGCGCCCGACCGGCGGGTGAACAGCCTGACCCGCGAGGAGCGGCTTGGCATCGGGCGCCTGTTCAAGGATTTTTCGATCACGGTCAACGGGACGCGCCCGCTTGCGGAAGCGATTGTGACGGCGGGCGGCGTGGATGTACGGGAGCTGGATCCCCGCACCATGCGGTCGAAACGCTATGCCGGCCTCTTTTTCGCCGGCGAAGTCATCGATGTGGACGCCTATACCGGCGGCTTTAATCTGCAAATCGCCTTTGCCACCGCGCGGCTTGCCGCCGGCGCCGCGGCGCGGGAAGAATAAGCGCACCAGACCCTTTATTTTATAAAAAGAAAGAAAAGAGACCGCTTGTTATGTTTGCTGTTGCGATAGACGGCCCTTCCGGCGCCGGTAAAAGTACCTTGGCAAGACGCTTGGCCAAAGAACTCGGTTTTATTTATGTCGATACCGGCGCGCTTTACCGCGCGATCGGTCTGTATATGACAAAACAGGGCGTCGACTGCGCAAACGCCGAGGCCGTCGCGGCATCTCTGCCGGCTGTTCACCTTTCTCTGACCTATGAACAGGGGGTACAGCAGGTATTTTTGAACGGCGTCAATGTCAGCAAGGAAATCCGGCAGCCCGCCATTTCCATGGTGGCGTCGGTGGTGTCGGCGATCCCGGCGGTTCGGGCGTTTCTCTTTGAGACGCAGCGCGGCATTGCCGCGACTCATCATGTGGTGATGGACGGACGGGATATCGGCACGGTCATTCTCCCCCAGGCGCAGGTCAAGATTTTCCTGATTTCTTCGGTGGAAGACAGGGCGCTGCGCCGCTGTCAGGAACTCGCGGAAAAGGGCATGGAAACGCCCTATGAAAAGGTGCTGGCCGATATCATCGAACGCGACCGCCGCGATGCCACGCGAAAAACGGCGCCGGCGGTGGCGGCCAAGGACGCCGTCCGGCTGGACAACTCCGGCCTCGCGTTTGAAGAAACGCTGGCAAGAGCCATGGCGATTGTCTCAGAAAAGCTTTCCGCCTTCGGCTGGCAGCCGACAAAGGCCGCCGACTGATAAAAAAGCGAAAAGGCAAGGAGGAAACGCTTTGGAAGCAACAAGAGAAATCCAAGTGGCCTCGCTGGCCGGGTTCTGTTTCGGCGTCAAGCGCGCCGTCGACTGCCTGAACGCCCTGCTTGCCGAAAAAAAAGAGGGGGAATCGGTTGCCACGCTGGGGCAGCTGATTCACAATCGGCATGTGATTGCCGACTTTTCCGCCAAAGGGGTGCAAGTCTGGGAGGAAGATGATCTTGACCGCCTCGCGGAGAGCCTTTGCCCCGAACACCCCCTTCATCTTTTTATCAGAACCCACGGCGCCCGGCGTGAAACGCTGGAGCGGCTCGAACAGTTAGCGGCTAAAGGGCGGGGACTTATCCTTCACGATGTCACCTGTCCTTTTGTCAGAAAGATTCATACCATTGTTTCGGAGCATACCGATTCCGAAACGCCGCTTGTGGTCTACGGCAAGCCCGAGCATCCCGAAGTGGCGGGCATCGTCAGTTATGCCAAGGGGGAGGTTTTTGTGGTTTCGGACGCCGCGTCTCTCGGGGCGACCCGCTTTTCGCGTCCCCCCTGCGTGGTGGCGCAAACCACCTCTTCTCTGGACGAATGGAAAAAAGTGAAAGCTTTTTTTGAAAACCACTGTACAAAGGCCAAAATTTTTGATACAATATGCAGTGTAACGGAACAAAGACAGAAAGAAGCGGAGGCGCTTGCCTGCCGGTGCGACTGTATGGTCGTGGTGGGTGGTGCGAGCAGCGCCAACACCCGCAGTCTCTGCCGGACGGTAGAAGAGCATTGCCCGCTGGTCTATTTTGTGGAAGACTCCGACGGCTTGCCCGCCTGTCTGCCCCGGCATTGCTCGCTGATTGGAATAACCGCAGGTGCTTCAACACCGAGGTATATAATCGAGGAGGTAAAAGTTAAAATGAGCGAAATCAAAGAAAACATGGAAGAAAATTTCGCCGAAATGCTCGAAGGAACTCTTAAAACTTTAAATACAGGGGATATTGTCAAAGGTGTCATCACATCGATCACATCTACTGAGATTCATGTTGACCTTTCCACCAAAGGCACCGGCATCCTGCCGGCGGACGAAATGCCGATTGACCCTGTGACAGGCCAACCTGCTTTTAAAGTCGGCGATGAAATCGAGGCATCGGTAGTGCGGGTCAGCGATGTGGAAGGCGTTGTCGGTCTTTCCCGGAAGAAGATCGAGCGCAAAAACCGCATGGGCGAGCTTGTGACCGCCAAAGAGGAAGGCACGATTCTCTCCGGTAAGGTGACGGGCGCCACCAAAGGCGGCGTGATCATCGGCGGCAATTGCCGCGTGTTTGTTCCCGCTTCCCGCACGGGTCTTGCCAAAGAGGCGGATCTCTCCCAGCTGGTCGGCACCGTGCAGGAATATGTGATCATCGATGTGGAAGAGGGACGCGGCCAGGCGGTCGGCTCGATCCGCGACGCTGCAAGAAAACGCAGAAAACAGGAAAAAGCGGCGTTCTGGGACACCCTGACCGTGGGTCAGAAGTTTGAGGGCAAGGTAAAGAGCCTGACCTCTTACGGCGCGTTTGTCGATCTCGGCGGAACCGACGGCATGGTGCATATCACCGAGCTTTCTTGGGCGCACCTGCGCAAACCCGAGGAAGTCGTTGCCGTGGGCGATACGCTGACCGTCTATGTTAAGAGCTTTGACAGAGAGAAAGAGCGCATCTCCCTGACCTGCAAAACGCCCGACAACAACCCCTGGAACATCTTTATGTCCCAATTCAAAGAAGGCGATGTGGCGACCGTCAAGATCGTCAATATCACTTCTTACGGCGCTTTCGCCGAGGTTCTCCCCCATTTGGACGGTCTGATTCACATTTCCCAGATCGCCGATAAGAAGATCGAAAATCCCGCCGATTATCTCACGGTGGGGCAGGAAGTCGAGGCCAAGATCATCGGCATCGACACCGAACACGAAAAGATCAGTCTGTCGATCCGCGCGCTTCTGGAAAACGGCGAAGAGGCCGAGGAAACCGGCGATGCCACAGGGTCCGCCGAGGCCGCCGACACGCCGGCGGAAGAAGGCTGACAGCTTCTCGCTCTCGCCTTTTTTTCGGCAAGAGCAGGGAAAATACCCTTTTTTCGGTAATTTTTGCAGTTTTACTATGGAAAGACGATTTTTGGCTCCTTCTTTCGGGAATATTTTTGCCGAAATCTTGATTTCCCCCCTTGACAAACCGAAAAAAGTGGTGTATAAATAATATAGGCTTTGGTTGTCTGCATGGTGAGATTCTGTCTTTCTGTGCAGGCAAGGCTGATTCTTCAAAATCAGAAAAGGAGTTATACTATGAAAAAGGCATTCAAAATCAGTGCGGTTGTCCTGATGTTGGTTGTTCTGATCGCCGCCGCGGTCGCCATTGCGGTGAACGCTGCGGAGGACGCTCCCGTCCATTTGACAGATGCCAATTTGGCGATGACCGTCATGCGTGACGGCGGGAACTTTATTCTCGACGATAACATTACTTGCGACGAAGGTGTGGAAATCGGCAAGAATATCACGCTTGATCTGAACGGTCATACGATGGAGATTCAATGCACTGCCGGTGCGTTCCATTCCAGCGCGACTGCCGGCGGTCAATGCACCTTTACCGTAAAAGACAGCAAGGGCGGCGGCGCCATCCTCTGCGACGGCCCTCTGTTTGAGCGGCGTTCCGGTGTTGCCAACATTGAGGGCGGCACCATCAAGGTCGGCGGCAACGCCATCGCGGCGGAAGGCTGCAATGTCACCGTTCTCTTCAGCGGTCACGGCGCGGAAGCCGGCAAGCCCGATGGCACCACTTGGGTCAACATCGACCCCAATGTGCTTGACAGCAATACGCATGTAGAGTCTCACTACTGGGGCTATCTGAAAGGCGATAAAGAGATTGAAGGTTGGGAAGCGCCTTCTAAATATGACAACCAGGATAGCCCCACCTTCTATCAGATTCTTCCCAAACGGTACAACCTTACCTATGTGAAAGAACTGAGCAACGGCACCGTTGTGGAGCTTTCCAAAGAGGAGCGCGGCAATAACTCGCATGACACCTTCTCTATCGATACGGAGCCTTTTAATTTGAACGATCCCGTAACGCCCAATGGCTATACCAATGTGAAGTGGACATATAGAATTGTGCGCGAAAACAATGTGGATCATGAGTTTACCGGCCCGATTTCCGGCAGAACCAGCAATGGCGAACCGAATGTAGAGATTCTGCACAATCTTTACATTGTCGCTCACTTTGCGCTGAAGACCTACAACATTACCTATCAGCTCGACGGCGCCGAAGATCCCGGCAACCCTGCGACCTTCACGGTGGAGACTCCTACCATCACGCTGAAGAATCCTACGCGCAAGGGCGCTACCTTCGATGGCTGGTATGACGCGGCTGTAGGCGGCAAAAAAGTCACGGAAATCAAATGCGCTGAAACCTATGATAATGTAGAGCTGTATGCCCGCTTTAACTATCAGACATATAAGATCAATTACAAATTTGTAAACGATAGTAAAGACGGCGCCGCAGTTTCTTCGCTGACTCCTCCGGCCGGCGCCCCTGAGACCTATACGGTCAGAGACACTGTCAAATTCGATACCCCCGCTGTGAAAAATACCGGGTATAAGTTTGAAAAATGGACGCTGGAATCGACCGGCGAAACGATCACCGAGATCAAACCCGATACGCTGACCGGAGAGATTACGGTTGTCGGTCATGTTACCTACTTCAAGTTTGATATTCACTACAATTTTGTCGACCCGAACGGCAACAAACTCGATATCAAACCCGATAACTTTGATTCCTTCCCGCAGACCTATACGATTGAAGATGCTTCGGTCGCACTTCCCGGCGCGAAGGATGTGGAAATGAAGCGCGGCCGTCTCTTCAAAGGCTTTAAAGATGCCGACGGCAAGGATGTCACCAGCTTCAAGCCCACCGAACATCTGGATGATGAAAACGGCTATACTGTCGATTGCGTGATGGACTATGAATACTATGCCATCACCTGGAAGTACGGCGAAGGCGTTCCTTATGCCGATGTCGAGAACCCCAACATGGGCGACTCCAAGGGCGACGGCTCCGGTTACTATGACCGTCAGGTCTTCACCTGCGATGACGAGTTCGAACTGAAAGACGCTATCCGTGCTCACTATGACTTCAAGGGCTGGATCGATGAATCCACGAATGAGCCTGTCACCAAAATCGACGGCGACGCGCTCTATCGCGATATCACGCTGGTTGCTACTTGGGAACTCCACAAGTACAAGATCACCTATGGTGGCCTTGACGGCGGCACAATGCCCGAAACCTATACCAGCGAATACACCATTGAAGACGATGTCACGCTGCCGACGCCCACCAAACCCGGTTGCGACTTTGTCGGCTGGGTAGATGAAGGCGGTTATGATGTCGACGACTGGAAAGCCGGCGAGAGAGACGGCGATATCAAGCTGTCTGTCAAAGGCTGGACGCCCGCTAATTACACCTTCACCATCATCTATAAGATGGCGAAAGAGTATCAGGCTGAAAACGATATCAGCGATGCCGATGCTATCCTCTATGTCGTAGAGAATGTCACCGCTACCTACGGTGAGGAATTCGACCATGTCGTTGAGTTCGCCATCAAAGAGTGCAACGGCTTTGTTCCTTATCTGTGGCATGTCTACAACGAGAAATTCCCCGTTCTTACCGAACACGCCAATTATGAATCCAATATTGTCGTTAACAAAAAGGGCGAGAAGGGCAATGCGCTTGTTGTTTACTTCATGCCCGTGGTCATGAAGACCGAGCTTAACGGCACGAACCTGGTTGTCACCTATTCCAACGGCAAGACCAAGACCGTTGATCTCAGCTCCTTCAAGGAAATCACGGTGGAAGGCAATTCTCTGGTCTATGTGACCACCGATGGCACAAAGTACACCCTCGCTACTTCGGCTGATGTCTCCAAACTCGAAACAGATATGAACGCCAAGATTGATGCTCTCAACAAAGAGATCGCCAACCTCAAGGCTGATCTTTCGAGCCTGGAAAGCAAGACCGATGCCGCTCTGAAAGAACAGGTTGCTCAGCTCACCGCCAAGATCAACGAACTCACCGGTGTGAACGAACAGCATCTGAATGCTCTTCAGCAGCAGGTCAACGGCATCGACACCGATGTGAAGGGCATCGATACCAGCGTTCCTACCTGGATCATCGTTCTCCTTGTGATCGTTGCTGTCGTTGCTGTCGCCGCTCTGGCTTGGACAGTCGTTATCACCTTCAAAAAGAAAGCCTGAGTCAATAGCGTAAGTTAATACGCTGACGACCGCATGAATTGTCATAAATGACGACCCCGGGGTCTGACCTCTGTCAGATCCCGGGGTTTTGCTTTGGCTTTTTCTTGCTCCCAACCGTTCAGTCTTTTGCCGCAGGGTCAGTTTCTGACTGCCTTGTAGCCGCCATTTCAAACTTGTGAGCCGTTTCTTTCGCTCACAAGCTCTTTGAAAGGCAAAGACTGTGGGAAAGAAAGACATCACAGCAAGATTCGGGCTGTCAACTGAAGTGCTTTGACTTTATCAACACGCCAAAAAGGGAGGAGGGTAGGCCAAAAGAAGGAAAGCCGCCTTACGCGTCAGAGTGGATTGTCATTCACATTAAACCTGACGGCTTGGGTCATGGCAACGGGAAAACGCAAAGGAGGAAAAATCCTTATTTGCCTGTTTTCAGATCGTTTTCGTACTTCTCGATCATCTTCTTCACCATCTGTCCGCCGACAGAACCTGCCTGACGAGAGGTGAGATCGCCGTTGTAGCCCTGATTGATGGTTACGCCGACTTCGCTGGCAGCTTCCATCTTGAACTTATCGAGGGCAGCTCTTGCTTCGGGAACGAGCTTCTTGTTGCTGGATGCCATAGTTGAAATTCTCCTCTGATGGATATCATTCAATCAATCTATTCAAATCGAGTCGCCGGAACGCATGAAAGATCATACCGTGACACTGCATGGGAGCGAGTGGCCTTGTTGCTTGATCCTTTGCCTTATCCGGCATCTTTCCGAAACGCTTCGGCCAAGCGCCGGCGGGCTGAGATCGAAAAAAGACTTTTTAAAAAACTCTTTTTGATTGCGGCCGTTTGCTCGCGTTCTCCTGCGGCTCTGGTACTATTATGGATTTCAATGCGCCTCGCTATGCCTGCAAATTTTTACCAAAAAAAGAGCAAAAAACTTTGGCGCGCAAACGCGCTTTTGTTTAAAAAACTTCTTGAATTGCAAAGGGAAGTATGCTAAAATATCTTTATCAAATTTTTTTGTTTTAACCCTGCCGATATGTCCCGGAGGAATTTATCATGGTGACAATTCTGAAAAAAGAAAAATTGGCTGACACCGTCACGCGCATTGTGGTGGACGCGCCGATGATCGCCGCCAAAGCGCAGGCAGGACAGTTTGTGATTCTGCGTCCCACCGAAGAGGCCGAACGCATTCCCCTGACCGTTGCCGACTATGACCGAGAGGCAGGCACCGTCACGCTGATCTATCAGATTGTTGGCACAACTACGGCAAAGCTCGACGCGCTTGCCTGCGGCGATGCCATTTTAAATATGGCGGGTCCCTTGGGGCGCGCCTCGGAATTTGAGGGGATGCACAATGTGGCGGTGATCGGCGGCGGCTTAGGCACGGCTATCGCCTATCCGCAGGCCAAAGCTTTGCACGAATTGGGCGCAAAAGTCGATGTGATCGCCGGTTTTCGCAATAAAAATCTGATTATTTTGCAAAAGGAAATGGAAGCCGTCGCCGACCGCTTCTTTTTAATGACCGATGACGGCTCCGCCGGCGAAAAGGGTCTTGTCACCGACGCCCTGCGCCGCGAAATCGAGGCGGGCGCCGGCTATGACGCCGTGATCGCGATCGGCCCGCCCGTGATGATGAAATTTGTTTCTCTTCTCACCAAGACCTACGGCATCCGGACGGTTGTGAGCATGAATCCCATCATGATCGACGGCACCGGCATGTGCGGCGGCTGCCGCCTGACGGTGGGCGGCACAGTGAAATTTGCCTGTGTGGACGGTCCCGATTTTGACGGGCATCAGGTGGATTTTGATGAACTGATCCGCCGTAACGCCATGTACCGAAAGGAAGAAGAGGCTTCTTTTGCAGCCTATCGCGAGGCGTCACACGAGGCACACGCCTGCCGGCTTCAAACAATGGGAGAAGAAACCACCTGACGCCGCCTGACGCTTTTTTATAAAATGATCCGATAGCGAAAAGAAAGGGCTATGCTATGCCGAATATGCAAAAAGAAAAAACGCCGATGCCCGAGCAGGCACCCGATGTGAGAAATAAAAACTGGGGCGAGGTGGCCGAGGGCTACACCGCCGAACAGGCGATGAACGAGGCCGCCCGCTGTCTGCGTTGCAAAAATTCCCCCTGCGTTACGGGCTGTCCCGTCGGCGTCCGCATTCCGGATTTTCTGGCGCTTGCCGCGCAAGGGGACTTTGAAGGCGCCTATGCCGTGATCCGCACGACCAACAGCCTGCCCGCCGTCTGCGGGCGCGTCTGCCCGCAGGAGAACCAGTGCGAAGGGAAGTGCGTGCGGGGCATCAAGGGCGAGCCTGTGGGCATTGGCCGCCTGGAGCGCTTCTGCGCCGATTTTGTCATGAAGAAAAAGAAAGAGAACCGAAATGCCACGCCCGCTGCCACATCCGACGCCGACGGCGGGCGGGAGAAGGCCAAACGCGGCCGCGTGGCGGTGATCGGTTCGGGACCTGCGGGGCTTGCCTGCGCCGGCGACCTCGCCGGGCGCGGCTATGCCGTGACGGTCTTTGAGGCATTGCACAAGGCCGGCGGCGTGCTGGTATACGGCATTCCGGAGTTCCGTCTGCCCAAAGCCATTGTGGCTGATGAGATTGAATCGCTCAAAGCCATGGGCGTGGAAGTCCTCTGTGATATGGTGATCGGTCGGGTGATCTCGGTGGATGAGCTTTTTCAAAAAGGATACGACGCCATTTTCATCGCCACCGGCGCGGGACTGCCCCGCTTTATGGGCATTGAAGGCGAAAACGCGAACGGCGTTTACTCCGCCAATGAATTTTTGACCCGCATCAACCTGATGAAAGCCTATCGGGAGGATTACGGCACGCCGATCAAAAAGGGCGCTTCGGTGGCCGTGGTCGGCGGCGGCAATGTCGCCATGGATGCCGCCCGCTGCGCCAAACGCTTGGGCGCCAAAGAGGTACATATTCTCTACCGCCGGTCGGAAGTCGAGATGCCGGCTCGTCGGGAAGAGGTGCATCACGCGAAAGAAGAAGGCGTTGTCTTTGAGTTTCTCACCAATCCCACCAAAATCCTGACCGATGACAAGGGCAATGTGACGGCGGTGACGGTGGTCTCGATGGCGCTCGGCGAGCCGGACGCATCCGGCAGACGCCGGCCGGAAGTCGTGCCTGGGTCTGAACGCGAGCTTTCGGTGGATACGGTGATTATGGCGGTTGGCACCTCGCCCAACCCCTTGATCCGAATGACCACGCCGGGGCTTGATACCGACCGCCACGGCTGTATCGTCACCTCGGACGGCGTCACAACCACACGCGAAGGCGTCTATGCCGGCGGCGATGCCGTCACCGGCGCCGCCACGGTGATCCTCGCTATGGGCGCGGGCAGGGAAGCGGCCGAAAAAATCGACGCCTATCTGTCGGCCAAACACTGACGCTTTTTTACGGCGCTGTCAGAACCGCGCGCCGATGCCATAAAAAAACAGCCGGAACTCTTACGAATTCCGGCTGTTTTTTTGCTTTAAATCAATCCCAGCTCCGCGCCGTCCACCGTGCGGATGCCGTTTTGTTCGAGCAGCTCCACGGTTTTCTGGTTGTTTTCCACCCGGGTGATGAGATAGGCTTTTTTGCGGTTGGCGGCCAACAGGTCATACATATATTCAATGTTGATGCCCGCGCTGTCTAAGATGCGCAGGACATTGGCCATGCCGCCGATGACATCGGGGATTTCCACCGCCAGCACCTGATTGATCGCCACCACAAAATTTTTGGCTTGGAGAATGTTTTTGGCGCGTTCGGGGTCGCGGACAATGAGGCGGAGAATGCCGAAATCGGTGGTGTCGGCAATGGTCATGGCGCGGACATCGACACTCGCCTCGGCAAGCTCCTGCGCCAAGGCGGCCAGCGTTCCCTGGCGGTTTTCAACAAAAATCGAAAGTTGGCTGACAGTCATGGTCAAATCGCTCTCTTTCTTTTTCTCTTTTAGCGGGCGGACAGGATTTTCCCGCCCGATACGCTTTCTTCATACTGCGCCCGGCGGTAAGCCGAAGGCGTGCAGTTTTTGTATTTTTTAAAAATGCGGTTGAAATAGGATACCGAGGAAAAGCCGACATCATACGCGACCGATAAAATGCTTTCCTCGCGCCCGAGTAGGAGCTTTTCGCTTTTGCAGACTCTCACAAAATTGAGATAATCGATGAAGCTGGAGCCGCTGGCGCGTTTGAAAAGGCGGCAGAAGTAGGAGGGATTCAGATTCTGCACGGCGGAAATGCCGGAGAGCGTGATGTTCTCGGCGTAATGCTGATCGACATATTCGAGGGCAGGCAGAATTTTTTCAATATCGGCAGAAGAACTCCCGTCCGGCGCCGAAAGCGCGCCCGCCCGACAGAGTTCCGCTACCATGGCATAGACAAGTCCCCTGACCGAGAGCGCCCAAGCGTCGCGCTTTTCGCGCGATTCGGCCAGCGCCTGTTCCATGGCGGCGGCAATTTTTTCGTTGTGCAAAAGGCAAAAGGGCATCACGGTGTTCTGCACAAAGCGATTGAAGTATTTGCCGGCGCCTTTGCCCTCCTCCATATATTTTTCGAGCCGGAACTGCAACAGGATATAGGCGCAGGGGCTGCCTGTGAGATAGGTGGCGTGAGGAATGCGCGCCGAACAGAAAATCGTGTCTCCCGCTGCCGCGACCTGCTTTTTGTCGTCCACGGTAAAGGCGAGGCGCCCTTTCGTCACGGTGATCAACTCGATTTCATCGTGATAGTGGGCGGGGCAGAGCAACCCCGGCCGGTCGCTGTCATCTTGCAGACAGTCGATCCGCACGCTTGCCAGCGGCACATTGATTTGCACAAGCTCGTTATTCACCGATTCCTCCACAGGCTCTCAAAAGTCAAAATTGTACAACAAGACGCTAAAATCCGTATAGAAAAAACCAAAACACTATTGTATAATCAAGATGGTATGATTATATCACAAAGTGGGTTCTTTGTCAAGATTCCCCACGATTTCTTGAAAAAGGAGTTTTATCATGGAAAAAAAGGAAATGAGCAAACTGCTGGACGCCTTCAAAGAGGATCAGACGGTTGAGAAAATCGACAACAGCAAAAAACTGAAAGTGGGCATTATCGGGTGCGGCTGGATTGCCGGCGCGCACATTTCGGAATACAAGCAGATGGAAGATGTGGAAATTGTGGCGGGCGCCGATCTTGTCCCCGGCAAGGCGGAAGCCTTTTTCCGCGACAACGGCGTGGAAGGGGTGCGCTGCTATCCCAGCCACAAGGAAATGCTCGACAACGAAGAACTCGACGCCGTGAGCATCTGCACCTATAACCGCACTCATGCGGAGTGCGCCATTTA
>CANQXN010000032.1 GCA_947627815.1 uncultured Clostridia bacterium
AAGCACGCCGGCGATGGCGACGCGCTGTTTCTGCCCGCCCGAAAGCCTGTGCGGCGCGTGGCGGGCGTAGGAAGTCATGCCCACGGCGGCAAGGGCGAGCTTCACCCGCCGGCGGATCTCCGCCGGGGAAAGCCCCAAATTTTCCGGGCCGAAAGCGACATCTTCTTCCACCACGGTGGCCACAAGCTGGTCATCGGGATTCTGAAAGACCATGCCCATTTTCCGCCGCAAGGCGAAAAACTCTTCCTCATTTTTCAGGTCGGCGATGTCCTGCCCGTCCACCCGGATATGGCCTCTCTGCAGATCGAGCACGCCGGAAAGCAGTTTGGCAAGCGTGCTTTTGCCCGAGCCGTTATGCCCCAAAAGCGCCACAAATTCGCCTTTTTCCACCGAAAAGCTGACATCTTTCAGGGCTTCGACCGTCGCCGTTTTGCCCTCTGCCGTCTCGCTGTCGGTCTCATAGGCATAGGATAGATTTTCTATTTCAATGAAAGCCATGGCTTGATTTGCATCCTCACGGTTTTTACAAAGTCAGTCGGGAAAAGTCACGCGGGCGGCGGCGCCGCAGGGGAGCACAATGCCGCTTGCCGTCACCGGCAAGCCCACTTCCCCGCTCTCCACACAGGCGTCCTTTTTGCCGGCGGTTTGGAGCGCCAGCGTGAGAAGATCGCCCATGGTGGAGGCCGAAAGCCCGGTGGTATAGGAATTGAGCAGGAAAAAGAGGGGGGCGTCGGAAAGAAGCTTCGCCGTTTCGCACACAAAAGAGAAAATTTTATCTTCCAATTTCCACAGTTCCCCGCCGGGTCCCCTGCCGTAAGAAGGCGGATCCATGATGACGGCGTCGTATCGGTTGCCCCGCCGGATCTCCCGCGCCACGAATTTTTCGCAGTCGTCGGTGAGATAGCGGATGGGCGCTTCCGAAAGTCCCGACAGCGCGGCGTTCTCGCCGGCCTGTCGGTTCATGCCGCCCGCCGCGTCCACATGTGCGACCGTTGCGCCCGCCCTTGCGGCGGCAAGCGTCGCCCCGCCGGTATAAGCAAAGAGATTGAGAACCCGCACCGGCCGGCCGGCTTGCACCCGATGGCGGATGAGGGCGGAAAACCAATCCCAGTTGGCGGCCTGCTCGGGGAAAAGGCCGGTATGTTTAAATCCCATGGGACGCACGCGAAAGGTGAGGCGCAAGGGTTCATAGGCCACAGTCCAGGCTTCGGGCATCTGGCGGCGCCTCTCCCAATGGCCGCCGCCGCTTTTAGAACGGCGGTAGACGGCGTCCGCATGACCCCACAGAGGACTTGTCCCGCAATTTTTCCAGATCACCTGCGGGTCGGGGCGCTCGAGCGTCACCCGATCCCATCGCTCCAGCCGCATCCCGTCGGTGGTGTCGATGAGTTCATACGCTTTCCATTGATCGGCAATATACATGGTGTTTCCTTTTCAGTCGTCCTTGCTTTCGTCCTCATCTGTGTCAAAGAGGCCGGTCGTTTCCCAATCGGCGCCGGTTCTGCCTTTGGGGACAGAAGGCGCGGGCAGGGGCAAGTGCAGATGGGCATAGGCCGCCGGTGTCGCGCAGCGGCCGCGCGGCGTGCGCGCCAAAAAGCCGATACGGACAAGATAGGGTTCATAGACATCTTCAATCGTCACCGCTTCTTCGCCGACCGAGACGGCCAGCGTCTCTAACCCCACGGGGCCGCCGCCATACATACGGATGATGATCTCGAGCATTCTTCTGTCCACGCTGTCAAGGCCAAGTTCGTCGATTTCCAACTGCGTCAGGGCGTACGCGGCGATTTTTTCATCGATTCTGCCGTTGCCCTTGACCTGCGAAAAATCCCGCACCCGCTTGAGCAGGCGGTTGGCAATCCGAGGCGTCCCGCGCGAACAGGCGGCGATTTTTCTAGCGCCGTCCTCGGTGATATCGTAATTCATGATGCCCGCCGAACGCGTGACGATCTGGAAGAGTTCCTCCACTTCGTAAAGCTCCAATTTCAGAAGCACCCCGAACCTGTCCCGCAAAGGGGTGGAGAGCTGTCCTGCCCGGGTGGTCGCGCCGATCAGGGTAAAGTGCGGCAGTTTCATACGGAAGGAGCGCGCCGCCGGCCCTTTGCCGATGATAATATCGATTTCGTAGTCCTCCATGGCGGGATAGAGGACTTCCTCCACGCTGCGGTTGAGGCGATGGATTTCATCGATAAAAAGAATATCATTTTCGCTCATATTGGTGAGGAGCGCCACCAGATCCCCCGGCTTTTCAATGGCGGGGCCGGAGGTCACGCGGATATTGACCCCCATTTCGTTGGCGATGATGCCCGCCAGCGTGGTTTTGCCGAGGCCGGGCGGTCCGTAAAGCAAGACATGATCGAGGACATCGCCCCGCTGCCTCGCGGCTTCGATATAGACAGCGAGGTTTTCTTTGGCCTTGGTCTGGCCGATATATTCGGACAAGAGCCGGGGGCGGAGAGAAAGCTCGGTTTTGGCATCCTCTTCGGTCGCGTCGGGTGTCACCAGCCGATTATCCAGTTCAAATTCTCCAAATTCTTCAAAGGTACTCATAGGTGGCCCTTCTCCTTTTCAGATTTCGCGTGTGTGTCCGGCGTTTCGCGCGTGTGTCCGGCGGCTGGTCTACCTGCCGGAGGCGAGCTTTTTGAGCGCGTATTTCACCGCCGTTTCGCTGTCCCAGGCGGGATCGGCGCCTTTCAGGGCGGCGAGGATCTGCGGGCGGTTATAGCCTAACACGGCAAGCACTTCGGCGGCCTCGGCGGCGCCGCCTTCCACCGAAGCGGGGTCGGAAGCAAAGCCGGCGCCGCCGGCCTCGTCCCCGCTTTCGCCGAAAAATTTGAATTTATCCTTGAGTTCCAGCACCACGCGGGCGGCGGTTTTGGCGCCGATGCCCTGCGCGCGGGCGATGGCTTTGGTATCCCCCGCGCCGATGGCGGCGGCGAGTTTTTCGGGGGTAAAGACAGACAAAATGGCAATGGCCGCTTTGGGGCCGATGCCCGACACGCCGATGAGCAGGCGGAAGGCTTCGGCTTCCTCTTCATCGGCAAAGCCGAACAGCTCCATGGCGTCCTCCCGCACCGAAAGATGGGCGTAGAGTTTGACGGTATTTCCCTCTTTGCCGGCGATTTTGCCGAGCGTCATGGCGCTCACCGTGAGTTTATAGCCCACGCCGCCGCATTCCACCACGGCGGTATTCAGGGCGCAGGCCGCAAGCAGGCCGTTAAAATAGGAATACATGGCTTTTTCCTCCCGTCGGTCGTTCGGTTTTTTACAGGTTAGGCAAATTATAAAAGGATTTGAGCCGCGACACGCCGGTATTGGCGTGGCAGATGGCGATGGCCAAAGCGTCGGCGGTATCGTCGAGTTTCGGCGCTTCCCTGATGCCGAGAATGGCCTGCACCATGGCGATGACCTGCTTTTTTTCGGCCTTTCCGTAACCCACCACCGCCTGTTTGACCTGCATGGGCGTATATTCAAAGCAGCGCAATCCTTTTTGATGGCAGGCGAGAAGAAGAACGCCGCGCGCTTCCGCTACCGAAATGCCGGTCGTGATGTTATTGGTGAAAAAAAGCTCTTCGATCGCGGCTTCTTCCGGCTTATATTTATCGATTAAAAGGGTAAGATCGCGATAAATCAAAGACAGCCGCGCCTCGTGCGGGGTGTGTGCCGGGGTGGTAATGGCGCCGTAGGCCAGCGTGCGAAACCGCCCCGCGCTACAGTCAAGAATCCCGTATCCGACAATGGCAAGGCCGGGGTCTATTCCGAGAATGATCACAGCAGCGCCTCCTCCCCCTTATACTAATTTATGGTATTATACCACACTTTCCCCCCTCCGTCAAGAGGGGAACGAGGAGGAAAGAGAAAAGGCGGGGGAACCCTTTTTTTGGAAAAAAAGGTTCCCCCACGCCCCCTCCCAAAAAACTTTAAAAGGGAGGGGGAAAGGGTTGGTGCGCAGGAAAAGAGCCGGTGTGGAGTATGAAAAGGGGGTTGGTGCGCGGGAAAAGAGCCTGTGCGGGTCGTAGAGAAAGGGGGCGAAAGACGGGTGAAAAAGAAAAAGAGCCGATGCGGTTCAGGCATCGGCTCTTGGGAAGATGATGGGGATGTTGGGTGCAAAGGCAGGCGCTTATCAAAGCGCGCTTCAATCGGGATAGACAATTTCTTCGAGCGTATAGCCGCCGTCCGGGGTACAAACAATCAAAATGCCGCCGCGCTGGCCGGTTATATCGGCGATGCCGGGATAAGCGACATAGTCGATGGAACGGCCATAGACGAGATCGACGCCGCGATAAGTCACCGCAAGCCCGTTCAAGTGGTCATGACCGCAAAAAATCGCCTCTGTGCTGCCCGCTTCCAAAACCGCCTCGAACAGGCCGTAATCCAGCTCGGAGCAGGAAACCTTGCCCTCTCGGTTTTCGCCGAACAGATACACCGCCTCCGGCTGTCCGGCCGCCAGCGCCTCGGCGGCGTCGCGAAAGGCCGGCAGCGGAATATGCAAAAAGAGAAACGAAGGCACCCGCCGCCCTTCGGCGGCAATCGTTTCGGCAAGGCTCTCCCGATACCAAGCGATCTGGTCGGGATGCACGGCGTCATACTCGTTGAGCGTCGTCGAGCCTTCCACATAGTCGTTAGAATCGATGAGATAGAGCAGGCGGTTCAGACTGCCGTCGGCGTTTTCCAGCCGCAGATACTGATTATAGCGGCCGAACACATCGGGTTCTTTATCGGCATAGAGCAGCGGGCAGTCCGGCTCCTGCCGGAAACTGCGGACAAGCCCCTCCAGCGTCTCGATCCCTTCGGTAGCGTACACCTCGGTATCGTGATTGCCCCAGGTGATCGCCCAAGGGATCCCGACAAGGTTCATAAACCGGCAAAACAGATAAAAAGGCGCGCTGTTATTGCGTCCGAATGTCTGCACAGGAACGGGATAAACAAGATCGCCCGTGACGACAATCAAATCGGGTTTGGCCTGCCAGATCGTCTCATAGCAGGCGCGAAGGGCTTTTCGATCGGTCAGCGCCGTGGTGATACTGTCGCAAAGATGAATATCGGAGAGCTGAAGAATCCGCAGTTCGTCTGTCGTGGCTCGCACGGTGAAAACGCCGCTTTCGCTGTCGTAGGACACCTCGCTGTTATGTGAAAATTTGGAATAATCGAGATGATAAATATAATATTCGTCATAAGCCGAGCCGTAATGCAAAAGAGCCACGGTAGCGGCCACGACAGAAAGAAGCGCCAAAAGATTCAAAATTCGCACGGTAACTCGCCTTTTTTGCAGTGACGCGTAACGCCGGAAGGGATTATTGACCACAAGCCGCAGAACAAAATAAGCCGCCGCCAAAACGAGAAAGGGCAGAAAAAAAATCGGGCTTTTCAAATACCAGGTCGCCGCGCCGTAAATAGTGAGAACGCCCGCCCACCAGAGGCTCCAGAAGCAAGCCGCGCAGCGGCGCTCCCGGGCAAGCGAAAAATCGGCGTCTTCCTCTTCGTTGGCTGTCACCAAGAAGAGCGAAAAGCCGTAGCGCCGCAGAAGGCGGCCGGCGAGAAGGCCTATGCCAAGCCCCGCCAGCGGAAACCCGATTTCGACATCGGTAAGGTCGGCAAAACAAAGGAAAAGGCCGGCCACGGTCAAAAGCATCGGAAAGAGCCAGAACAGGCGGGTGGAAGTTCGGCTTGCCTCCCAATAGGCCGCCGGTTGCCGGCTCAGCGTCAAAGGGTGGCGGCCGGCTTTTTCAAGAGCGTGTCCGCACAAGAGGCTGGCGAGCAAAAAGAGAACGGTGCCGGCGCCGTAAACCGGCGGCAGGGCAAACAAAGCGCGGGGAAAGAAAAAGCTGCAAAAGAAGAGAAAGAGCGAGGCGGTCGCAAGTCCGCCGAACAGCGTGAACAAGGACAGCCGCCCGAGCAGTTTTTCGGTCTGCCGGAGCGTACAGGTTCTACCTTCCGTCGCTTCGCCGGTATGCAGGCGCGCTTTGCCGCGCGCGGGTTCGACTGATTTCATGTGGCTTGCCCTCCTTTTGCTTTTTTTGCCATCTTCCGGCAATTGCCATCTTCCGGTCGTTGCCATCATACCACACTCGCCCGCAAAAGTCAAGTCCCGCGCGGGAAGCGGGGGAGAAAGATATGATTTTGCGGGGGAACCTTTTTTTGGAAAAAAAGGTTCCCCCGCGCCCCTTCCCAAAAAACTTTAAAAGGGAGGGGGGAAAGGGTTGGTGCGCAGGAAAAGAGCCGGTGTGGGTCGTATGAGAAAAAGGCGGAGAGACGGGCAAAAAAAGAGCCGATGCGGTTCAGGCATCGGCTCTTGGGAAGGTGATGGGAGTGGGGGTTGGGTGCGGTAGGGATGCGGCGTCAGCCGGCGGTGGGCAGGGTTTTGGTCAATTCGCGTTCGGCGCCCGTTTCCTGCGGGTGGCGTTTGGCGTGGCTCTGACCCAAAAAGGCGTGTTTTTTAAAGAAAACGAGAATCAGCACCATCGCGGCGGCGCAACAGAGAATATCGGCGATCGGCGTAGCGGCGACAAGGCCATAGATCGGGATCAGGTTGCGCAGCACAAACATCAGGGGAATATCGAGTACCCCTTTACGCAGAAGCGCCAGCACGAGCGATTTGCCGCCCTGCCCCACGGCCTGGAAGAAGGAAATCACCGTATACGCGCAGGCCGAGAAGGGCGCGCCGATACAGACGATACGCAAAAACGCGGCGCCGTAGGTGAGCGATTCGCTTTCGCTCTGGATGAAAAGGCCGACAAGCTCGGGCGCGAGCAAGAGGCAGACGGCCATACACAAAGTCGAGACCGTCACGGAGATCGCCGCTGAGATCATCACCGTATGCCGCATCCGGCGGCGGTTGCCGCAGGCATAGCTGTATCCGATGAGCGGCAAAACGCCCTGCGCCACGCCGCGCACCGTGCAATGCGCCAGCATATTGACCTTTTTCGCCACGCCCATGCCGGCCTGCACGGCGATGCCGTACGCCGCCATGAGGTTATCGAGAATGGCGTAAGAGATATTTTCGCACAGTGTCATGAGGCAGGCGGGAATCCCGGCGCTGACAATATCTTTCGGGATGGCCGAAGCAAACATGGCTTTTTTCGGCTTCACCGACAGCACAAAGCTCTTCCGGCGGCAGAAAATGAGAACCGCATAGTAAGCGGTCGCGATGAAATTGGCCACCGTGGTGGCAATCCCCGCGCCGAGCGCTTCCTGTCCCGCCGGCAGGATCACAAACATGAAAAGCGGATCGAGCGCGATGTTGAGAATCCCGCCCAAGGCGATCCCAAGTCCCGCCTGCAGCGACCGTCCTTCCGCCCTCACGAGGTGCGAAAGCAGGGTATTGATCCCGGTGGCAAGGCCGCCGAGAACGACGGTCACCGTCATATAGGCGCGGGCGCTGCTATGTACCGCTTGTGCTCCGCCGCCCAGCAGGTTGATAAAGGGATCCATCAGCAAAAAGACGCCCAAAGAATACAGCGCCGTGACCGCAAGACAGCCCCAGAAGGCGAAGGCCGCGGCGTGTTTGGCTCTCTGGCAGTCATTTTTGCCGAGCGAACGGGAAATGACGCTCGCGCCCCCCACGCCGAACAGGTTGGAAATGGCCGAAAGGAACATGAACGCCGGCATACAGACCGTTACCGCCGTGATCATGGCGTCGCTGCCGGTCAGCCCCACAAAGAAGGTATCCGCCATATTATAAATGACCAAAATGATCTGACCGATCACCGATGGCAGCGCTAAACTGAGAATCGCTTTAAAAACAGGCGCTTCTTCAAACAGCCGTTTTTCTTTCTCGGGACGCATGGGGATTCCTCCTTTCTTTCGGTTTTTCTTCTTTCTCCGCAAAAAAGTGTTTGCTTTGGCCGGCGGGCGTATTATTTTTTCTTTATCGCCAAGGCTTTGACGGCGCGGCCGTTTTTCGCCTTTGCTCTGCCGGGGAGAAAAGGAGTTTCTATTTCAAAGCGGGGCAGTTTTGCCGTCTTACCGGCGGCGAAGGCCGATTTTTCATAAAAAACGCCCCGCCCTCTTGATTTTGATTGAGAAGTGTAGTATTATTATAGTCAGGAAAGGTCATAATGTCAAATTATATTTTTGTTTTGGCCTATTACAAAAACTTATAGATTATGTGAGGCAGTCATGATCGAAGCCAAAGTATATTCCCTGCTCAAGGTCGCCTCCTGCGGCAGTTTTGTCGGGGCGGCGAAAGCGCTTTCCCTGACGCAGCCGGCGGTGAGCCAGCACATCAAGTCGTTAGAAGAGGAACTCGGCGTCCGGCTGTTTGACCGGACGGGCGGCAAACTGACTGTCACGCCGCAGGGGGAAGTCGTTTTGCAATGCGCCAAAAAATTGGTCGGTCTGTATCACAATTTAAAGCAGGAATTAAGCGACAGCCGCCAGCAGCTGACGCACCTCACGGTGGGGGTCACGCACACCGCCGAAAGCAACCCCATCGCCGAAGCCCTCGCCAAATACTGCACGCAGAACCCCCGGGTCAACATCACCATGATCACCAATGTCACAAGCGCGCTTTATACCATGCTGAAAACCTATGAAATCGATCTTGCCATCGTGGAAGGCCGAATTTCCGACCCGCAGATTCGCTATCTTCTGCTCGACACCGACTGTCTCGTCCTCGCCGTTGCCCCGGAACACCCCTTCGCCAAAAAGGCCATGGTGACGCTGGAGGAATTAAAAAAAGAGCGGCTGATCCTCCGCCTGCCCGACTCGGGGACGCGGAATCTCTTTGCCGCTCATCTCGAAAGCAACAACATGAGCCTCCAGGACTTCAATGTCATTTTGGAGGTGGACAACATCGCCACCATCAAGGATCTGATCCGCCGGAATTTCGGCGTTTCGGTGCTGGCCAAAAGCGTTTGTTTGGACGAGATCAAAAAGGGAAAGATCATCACCCTGCCGGTGGAAAACCTCAGCATGATACGGGAAATTAACTTAGCCTATCAGGCGGATTTCACCCAATTTGACCTCCTCCGCGAGATCGTTGCCATGTATAACGAAACCCTCGCCGTCTATAAATAATTTTTTTGGCAAAAAAATTTTCAAAAAAATTTCAAGACCGACCCTTCTTTTTAAAGATGGGTCGGTCTTTTTATCGCTCAAAGAAAATCGATGCTGTAGATCGCATAGCCGGCATAGCCCGCTTTTTGTTTCAGATAGTCCTGCTGGGCGGCCAAGGTCGCGGGGGGCAGGGCAAAGGCGGCGAGACTGGGGCAAAAGCGCACGCCGCTGCCGGCCAGCGCCTTGACCCACCAGTCCACCAGCGGAACAAAAGGGGCGGCGGCGTTGTCGAAATCCCAATAGAGCTGGGGCGAGAGATAGTCGATCCAGCGGTTTTTGACCCAGGCCATGGCGTCGCAGAAGATATCGTCATAGGCGGCGCCGCCGGCGGTGGGGCTGCCGGCGGGATCGGCAGAAGCGTTGCGCCAGATCCCCCGGGGCGCGATGCCGAAGAGGCAGGACGGTCGGATCTTTTTCACCGCCGCCGAAACGCTTTCCACCAATTTGTTCACATTCTCCCGCCGGAAATCCCCGAGTGACAGGCGCCCGCCGCCGGCCAGATAGGCGCTGTACGAGGCCGCGTCCTCATCGGTAATGCCGGCGGGATAAAAATAATCGTCAAAAACCACGCCGTCGACGGCATAGCCGCTGACAAGCTCCGTGACCCCTTCCGCCACGAGCGCCCGCACTTCCGGCAGCGCGGGATTGTAATAATAATTGCCCTCCACCCGCAAAAGCCAATCGGGGTGTTTGGACGCGGGGTTGCTACTCGCAAGAGAAGACAGCTCTTCGCCGCTTGTCGTGACGCGATAGGGATTGACCCAGGCGTGTACCTGAATGCCCGCCGCGTGTGCCTTTTTGACCAGATACGCCAGCGGATCGAGCACCGCCTGCCCGCCCTGACGGCCTGTCAGAAAGCGGGAGGTGGGAAAGAGCGACGAGGCGTAAAAGGCGTCCGAACAGGGGCGCACCTGAAAGAAAATGGCGTTCATGCCCGCCGCCTTGGCCTTGGTCACAATGGCGTCGAGTTCCTCGGCGAGCGCGTCCCGCCCGATCCCGGGCGTGGAGGGATAATTGAGATGAAAAACGGTGGCCACCCACACGGCGCGCAGTTCCGTTTCCGCCGCCGTCGGCTGGGCGTCGGGCAGTTTGAGCGGTTCGGTGTCAAATTCGGTGACAAAGCAGGGCGGCTTTTGGGAAGGCGGGGCGGTTTGGGGCGTCAGATCGACAGCGCCACCCGAAAATTCGGTGCCAAGCGCCGGCCACGCCGGCAGAGGGTCGGCGCTTTGATGCTGATTTTGATTCTGATTTTGGTTCATCGCTTCGCCCGGTTGGCTGTCCCGGTTGGGCGAGGCGACCGCCGGCGGCGTTTGCGCGTTGCCGGTTTCTTCTTGCTCGCCCGGCTCTTCCCCTGTTGCGCTCTCTTCCGGCGCGGCCATGGCGCCTGTGTCAACAAAGGCGCCCGCCGTCTCGGCGGGAGAAGTCCCCGCGCCGCTTTCGTCGGCAAGTACCCCGGGCGCTTCCCATTCTCCCGCCGCGCCGCCTGCGCTTTCTGTGGGTTCGGCTCTGCCGGCAAGCGCCCTGCCCGCCAGAATCAAAAGACAAAGCGCGATGATCCAGAGGGGGAAAAGGAGAAAAAGCCGCTTGACCACGAGGCCGTTGTTGCCCGGGTTCTGTCCTGTTTTTGACGCCGAGGCACCCTCGGTCAGACGCTCTCTGCCGTCATTCTGAAAAAATTGCATATTCGCCCTCATTTCCTTTTTTCTGTCTCTTTTCCCGAAAAAGACTTCCCGTGCCTTGCTTTTTCGGGCGGGCTGTGCTACAATAGAAAAGTAGCCTGTCCCTTTGTTTCCATATGTATGGGACAACCGGGCAAGACAGAACAGGCGCGCTGGGTCTTTTTAGCAGAAATTGAAAAAAGTTTGGGGTAGCCAGTTTCGGTCTTTTCGATTATAATGATACTGTCAGGCGCGCCGCATGGCCGCCCGACGACTGTTTTGCGAAAGGCCGGTCCCTTGTATGGAACTTTTAATGATCGATGCCAATAAACTGAAAATCACCCTGTCGGAGCAAGAACTGTCCTCCTATTCCCTCACCTGCGACAGCATTGACTATGACAACACCGAGACGCGGCGGGCGTTCTGGTCGATCCTTGACGAGGCCAAGCATCGCACCGGCTTTGACGCCGCCTCCGACAAAATCTATATTCAGGTCTACCCCGCCCGGGACGGCGGCTGCGAAATGTTCGTGACCAAGTTAAAGTCCGCCGGCCGCCCCGCTGTGGCCGTCAGGCAGGAAAGACTGCCGGAAAGTCTGCTCTTCCGTTTTGCCGCGCTACGCGATATGCTCGCGGCCTCCGCCGCGCTTTCGGCCGCGGGCTATGTCCTCCCCTCCTCGGCCTATGAGGCCGATGGGCGCTATTACTTATTCTTAACCGTTCCGGCGGCCGGAACGGTCGCCCCGCCGGCAACCTTGCCGGCAGCGCAAAAGGCCGACGCCCTCTCTCCCCTGCCGCCCATGCTCCCCTTGCCGGAAAAGCCCGCTTGGGGGTACCAAGAGCCAAAGCCAAGCGTACTGCCGGGTCTTGCCGATCTCTTGGGAGAATTCGGCGAGAGCGTGGACATCGCCGCCCTGCCCTTTCTCAAGGAACACGCCGACTGCATCTGCGAAAGCCGGGCGATGGAGATTTATGCCTCGCTGGCAAGCCTCTGACCCGCCCCGCCGCCCGCCGGGTGAAAAAGAAGGAAAAAATAAAGATATCGGAAAGGAATCCGCCATGACCTGGGAAGAACTCAAACAGGCGTGTGAAGCCTGCCATCGCTGCTCTTTGGGCAATACCCGCACGAAAACCGTATTCGGCACCGGCAGTCAAACCGCCGCTCTTGTCTTTGTGGGGGAAGCCCCCGGCGAACAGGAGGATCTCTCCGGCATTCCCTTTGTGGGGCGCGCCGGTCAACTTTTTGACAAATACTTAGAGGCGGTCGGCATCGACCGCGAGGAAGTCTATATCGCCAACATTTTAAAATGCCGTCCGCCCAAAAACCGCGATCCTGAAAGCGGCGAGCAAGACGAATGCATCGGCTTTTTAGAGGAACAGTTAAAGCTGATCCGCCCCAAGCTCCTCGTCTGCCTCGGGCGTATTTCAGCCATGCGCCTGATCCGCCCCGACTACAAGATCACGGCGGAACACGGACAGTGGATCGAAAAAAACGGCGTCCTCATGACCGCCGTCTACCACCCCTCTTTGTTGCTGCGGGATCCCCACAAAAAGGAGGCCATGCTCGCCGATATGTTGGAAGTGGCCGCCAAATACAGGGCGATCGCCGAAACAACTTCGCCCGCGCGCTAAGACAAGCCCCCGCCCCGGCAAGGCAGCAAAAACCCCCGCGCCGCAGCATGTTGCGGCGCGGGGGTTTTTTGTCGGCAGGCGTCAAGCGTCCTTGGCGTGGGGGAGATTCCAGTGGAAAATGGCGGCGAGAAAGCGCAAAAGCAAAATCAGCAAAGCGCCGATCAGAATGGCAAAGGTAGAGCCGATAAGATGCCAGAGCAGAATGGCGGCGAGCGCCCCCAAAAGCGACGCCGTGGCATAAAAATGCTTGACGAGGATATAAGGCTTTTCGCCCGCCATGATATCCCGCATCACGCCGCCGCCCACGCCGGTGACAACGCCCACAAAAAGCAAGAGAAACGGGGTGGCCTCCGGCAGCGCCTGATAGGCGGTCCGAATGCCGGTCATGGTGAACACGCCAAGCCCGATGCTGTCGATGAGCAGCATCATATGGTCGTAAAAGGCGTGATGATGGGTGAAAAAGTGCCGAACCGGCGGCAAAAAGGCGATGAGCGCCGTGGCAAGCGCCACAATCGCGTAAATCGGGTGCAGAAAGGTGGCGGGCGGCGTCTTGCCTAAAATCAAATCCCGGATCACCCCGCCGCCCGTGGCCGTGGTGAGCGCCAAAATGCAGACGCCGAAAATATCCATGCCTTTGCGCATGGCCGTCGCGGCGCCCGACAGCGCAAACGCCACGGTGCCGATGAGTTCAAAAATCAGAAAAACCGTCTCTGACATACCGTCCTCCTACCAAAGCTCCTCTTGCCAGTATATGGGGCATCGCCGAAAATGCCCGACAGGGGCAATCCTTGTCCGAATCACGCGGGAAAAATCGAAAACGGCTGAAGTATAGCACAAAAAAGGCGGTCTGTCAATCGGTTTTTGCCTTTTCGGGCGGATTTTTTTGTTTTAAGCCTCGCGGCCGCTTTTTTAAAGCCCGCTTTTTTCAAAAAAGCTCTTTACAAACCGAAAAAGGCGTGCTATAATAGGGTTGATTGCAGAAAGGCTGTTCTGCATCGTATCATTACATACGAAAAGGAGTTGTGTCTTATGGCAGAGAACAAACCGTTTACCGAAACCTATGAAGGTCTTCCCAAAATTGCGAAGATCCTGATCCAATTTTTTCTCGGCGCTATCGTAGGCGGTATTTATCGGATCGTCCGTTATGTGGAAAAGAAAAACACCACCACGCTGATCGTCGGTATTCTGGCGATCATTCCCCCCATCAGCTTTGTGTTCTGGGTCATTGACCTCATCACCGAGATCACTTCCAACCGCATCACGGTGCTGGCCGACTGACAAAACAACCGAATGAAACCCCCGGGGTCCCTCGGGGGTTTTTACCTCTCTTCACCTCTTTTTGTCACCTGAAAGGAATCCTTTTATGAAAGGCTTTGTCGCTCTTCTTTTGCTTCTTTCCCTTCTGATTTTCCCCGTGGCCTGCGAGGAAAGCACCTCCGGCTCTAC
>CANQXN010000033.1 GCA_947627815.1 uncultured Clostridia bacterium
TGCAAAAACGCGGATGACCGAAGCCACCCGCGCCATGCAGGAGAAAAATTCAGGGGGAAACCCAAATTTTTTGCGATTAGTGAACGATGTAACGCTCGGTGTCCTTGTCGAAGAGGTGAACTCTCGTCATATCGAAGGCCACGTTGATGATGTCGCCGGCTCTCGCGGTGGAACGGGCGGAAACGCGGGCGATCATGCTGTTCTCTTCCGCGGACAGGTACAGGTAGATCTCCGCGCCCATCAGCTCGGTGACTTCCACGTCCGTCTCGATGACGGAATCGGACATGGCGCGAATGGAAGCGGCGTCCTCATGGATACACTCGGGACGGATGCCAAGGGTGACTTCCTTGCCGATGTACTCTTTGAGCGCGGGATCGTTGGCCTTTTCCGCGGGCAGCTTGACATAGTTTTCGCCCCAGTTGAGGTAGACATCGCCGCCCTTGTCAACCAGCGTGCAATTGATGAAGTTCATCTGCGGCGTGCCGATGAAGCCTGCCACAAAGAGGTTGCAGGGACGATCGTAGAGGTTCTGCGGCGTATCCACCTGCTGAATGATACCGTCTTTCATAACCACGATACGGGTTGCCATGGTCATAGCTTCTATCTGGTCGTGAGTCACATAGACAAAGGTGGTGCCGAGGCGCTTGTGGAGCTTGGTCAGCTCGGTTCTCATGGCCGCGCGGAGTTTGGCGTCCAGGTTGGAAAGAGGCTCGTCGAGAAGGAAGACCTTAGGATTGCGCACGATGCAGCGCCCCAAGGCGACACGCTGTTTCTGACCGCCGGAGAGCTGTTTCGGACGGCGATCGAGCAAGTGAGCGATGTCAAGGATCTTGGCCGCCTCTTCCACTTTCCGTTTGATCTCTTCCTTCGGCACTTTGCGCAGTTTCAGACCGAACGCCATGTTGTCAAACACCGTCATGTGAGGATACAGGGCGTAGTTCTGGAACACCATGGCGATGTCGCGGTCTTTCGGGGCGATGTCGTTCACCAGCTTGTCGCCGATGAAAAGCTCGCCTTCGGTGATCTCTTCCAGACCCGCGATCATACGCAGGGTCGTGGTCTTTCCGCAGCCGGAGGGACCGACGAAAATGATAAACTCTTTGTCCTTGACTTCCAGACAGAAGTCGGAGACGGCGGTGACGCCGCCGGCATATTTTTTGTAAATGTGACGGAACGAAATACTTGCCATGGGGTAAAATCCTCCTGAAGCTTTTTTATCTTGCGTTTATTATATCAGATTTTCCGGCGTGGGAAAAGTGGCAAGATTCCGAATTTTCTCTCCCGTTTTTGTGCATTAAGCACAAGACAAAGAGGCGACTGACAGAAGTTTCCCCCGAAAGAGGGATCTGAAATCTTAATATATTAAAATGAGCGTCTGCCTTTGCCTGTCCTTCCTGTGTCAGGCAAAGAGAGAAATTCACAAATTGCCTCTTGCTTTTTTCGGCTTTTGTGGTATAGTGATAGCAGAAAAACAAAAAAGGAGGCGGCGGGATGGCCACCATGCGCATCGACAAAATGATTGCCCAGGCGGGGCTTGCTTCGCGCAGCGAAGCGACCAAAGCCGCAAGACGGGGCGGCGTGACGGTCAACGGAGAACCGACGAAGGATCTTGCCCGCCATGTCGATCCTTTTTCCGACCGCGTGACCTTCAACGGGGAACCGGTGCCGGCGCCGGGGCATCTCTATCTCATGCTGAATAAGCCCGAGGGCTATGTCTGTTCGACCGACGACCCAAGCTCGCCGACGGTGCTGTCCCTGCTGCCAGAAGAGTGGCAGAGCAGGGGGCTTTTTCCCTGCGGCAGGCTTGACAAATATACCCTCGGTTTTGTTCTGCTCACCACCGACGGCGGCGCGGCGCATCGGATGCTTTCCCCGAAAAGGCATGTGGACAAGGTCTATCGCTTCACGCTCGAAAAGCCCCTTGATCCCGAGGCCAAAGAGAAGTGGGAACAAGGCGTCGACATCGGCGGCTATGTCACCGCTCCCTGCCGCCTTGCCATGACAAGCGAGCGCGAGGGCGAAATCACGCTGACCGAGGGCAAATATCACGAAATCCGCCGGATGGCCGAGGCGCTGGACAACAAAATTCTCTTTCTCGAGCGGATCGCCTTTGCCGGCATCGCGCTCGACAAAACCTTGCCCCGTGGGGCGTGGCGGCCCCTGACGCCGGACGAGCTATCGCGGATCGCGCCCTATTTGGAAGACGGGTCAAGCGCGAAAAACGGGACAAACTGACGCGCTCCCTCGATTTTCGCAAGGCGTCCGGCGGCCTCTCTTCTTTTTTGGCTTCTCCTCTTGACAAAAGGGGAAAAAACATGTATAATCAATTTTGCTCAATCGAATTGAACCGGCGCGGCCGGCCGGCGGGTTTTGCCTGCCCTGCGGCGCCTATTCGGGAAAGGAGTGGTTTGTTTGCAAAAAACTTTGGCCGTCATCAGCTACCTGGTGTTGGCGGCGGTAACGGCGGTTCTTTTGGTCATGACGATCCTGCAGTCGGCGGGCGTCACCGGCGTTTTTTCCGGTATGCCGATCATCGCGGTGTTTTCGGTCTTTGTTCTCTCGCTGGCGGTGTCGCTTTTTATGTTCAATCCGAAACTTTCGGTCTATCATATCGGTTTTTACCTCTTGCACGCCGGTATTGTGATCTTTTTGGTCAGCGGGCTGATTTATACCGTGAGCGGGCAGTCTGTCAGCGCCGCGCCCCCCAACATTGAAAGCATTACCCCGACCATAGCCTACCAGATCAAGCAGCAGGGCGGCGATGCCGGCGAACTGACCGATTTTTATAATCGAATCGGCAATTCCTCGACCGGCGAAACGGTGTCCTTTGACTTCGGCTTCCGGATTCCCGCCTTCAAGACCGAATATTATGAGGATGAAAACGGCAATCCCACCTCCAATGTCAAACACTATGAGGCCACCCTGGAGTTTCGCGCGTCCGACGGCTCCACCGAGACAGAAACCCTGACCGTCAATCATCCGATCTATCACGGCGGCTACAAAATTTATCTGATGTCGGCGCAGGAAAACAGCACCTACGGCTATCAGGAAGTGACCCTCCTTTTCAAAAAGGACAAAACCGAGTTTTTGTCCGACGCCGGCATCGTCCTCACCGTTATCGGCACCTTTCTGATGTGTTTCGGCAAGGCTCGGGACAAAGCCCGGGACAAGACCAAAGATGGTCAAGATAAAAAGGATAAAAAAGAGAAGGATAAGAAAAAGACGGCCGGGAAAGCGCCCGGGACAAAGCCGCAAAAAGCGGCGGTGAAAGGGGGTGGGGCAGCATGACTTCTACTTTGCTTCGTATTGTCTGCCTGATCTCCGCGCTGCTTTATTACGCCGCGTTTGCGTTAGGCTTTGGCAAAAACAACATCCTGAAGCGCGTTTCCTTCGGCCTCTGGATGGCCGCTATCGCCTCCAATGTCGTCATTGTCGGCAATAACTGGATTGTCAACGGCTATGTACCCTTTGTGAGCATGTATCAGGTGCTGACCTTCCTCTCCGCCACCTTCGCGCTCGTCTATGTCTATATCCGATACATGCATAACGGCGCGTTTATGAAGCCCTATTTCATCATTCTCCAGGCGGTGGTGATGACAGGCGTCTTCTTTATGGAGGCCTCGGCTTCGGTGTGGTCCTTCCCACCGGCTTTGCAATCGGCCTATTTCGTGCCGCATGTTTTTTCCTACATGATTTCATATTGCCTTGTGGCCGTGGCGGCGCTCCTTGTGATTCTTTCCTTTTTTGCACAGTACAAAAAGGACGAAACCCGGCTCCGGCAGTATGAAAACGGCATTTATCATCTCGTCTGCACCGGCTTTCCCTTCATGGTGCTCGGGATGTTTTTGGGCGCCCTTTGGGCCAACGCCTGCTGGGGCAATTACTGGTCGTGGGACAACAAGGAGATCTGGTCACTTGTCACCATTCTCATGCTGTCGGTCTATCTCCACTTCCGCCGCGCCGCGCCTCTAAAAAAATACGCCCGTTATTTCGTTTTAGCGGCGCTTGTCTGCGAGATCGTCACGCTCTTTTTCGTCAATATGTTCGGCGGCGACTCGATGCACGCCTATAGTTAATCCCCGTTTTTCGTCTTTTTAAAGCGGACGCGCAAGCGCCCGCTTTTTCTCGCGCGCTTTTTGCAAAAATCGCCCTGCGTCGCCGCTTTTTTCGGGGCTTTGAGCGTAATATCTACATGACAGCCGGCGTGATATCGTTTTATAAGCCTGCTTTTTTTAAAAGAATTGAGCGGAATCGGCAAAAAAAGCGCCCGGGCGGCGGGGAAAAGGACAGGTCGATTTTTGCAATATATAGTTCGATTATTGTAATTGCCTAACGCGGCGTCATGTGATATAATAACAAAAAATAGGGTTAGTCTGCGCTTTTGTTTGTTGCATTTTTCTTTTGCCCGATAGACAAGAGAAAAATGCGGCAAAGGCAAACGCCGAGGGAGAAGGCAAGCGCCGGGCAAGGGCTGATCCGCGACAACTTGCGAGTTTTCAGTCTCACAAAACCAACTGAAACGGAGGTTTTTCTTTATGGTTAGAAGCAAACGATGGCCGGTTCTTCTCTGCGTCGTTCTTCTGATCGCCACGGTGATCCTGTCCTGTTTTCTGATCACTTCCTGCGGCGATGATGAAACGACGGCGCCCGAAAGTACCGGAGGCACCAATACGACTACGCCTTCTGTCGGCGCCTATCAGCGCCCCAATACCGACGGCGAGCAGGTCAGCGCGTCGACATCCGCCGGCGTTTCCGGCGATTTGTCCTCCTACACCTCGCCCAGCGGTATTCTTGTTCTCGACGGGAACATTTATGTCTCTGACGAGACCGGCAAGGCGGTATATCGGCTTTCCGATGCGGGAAGCGTGCAGAACAAGTATACCACAAGCCGTGAGGTTCATCGCGTTGTGACCGACGGCACCAACATTTACGCCTTGGAAGGCGGGTTGGACGGCACCGTGGTCAAACTCTCCAAGACCCTTGAAAAAGTGTCGGAGGCGGCGGTGGGACACACGCCCAACGATATGGCGATTGTCAGCGGCAAGGGCTATGTCGTCAACCGGTTTTCCAACAGCGTTTCGGTGCTGAGCCTCGCCGACATGAAGGTGACGGCCACGATCGACAACGCGGGGCGCGAACCTTTTTCCGCCGTGGCGGTCGGCAATGACATTTATGTGGCATGTCACCTCGCCAACGATCCTTTCACCGAAGATGTGGTGAGCGCCGATGTGCTTGTGATCTCGGGCGATAAAATCGCCAAGACCATTCCGCTGCCCAACGGCTCCTCCAGCGTGAAGGGCATTGCCGTTTCTCCCGATGGCAAGACCGTTTATGTCACCCATATCGTGGGGCGTTATACCTTCCCGACCACACAGACGGACGGCGCTTGGATCAACTCCAATGTCGTGTCGGTGATCAGTACGGACGACAAGACGCTCTCCTACAGCGCTTTGCTGGACGGCGTGGATCACGGCGCCGGCAACCCGTGGGGTGTCACGGTTTCGTCGGACGGCAAGTATCTCTGTGTCGCGCTTGCCGGCTGTGATGAAGTCGAAATCATCAATCTTTCCGAAATGGCCAACCGCGTTGCCGCCGTCAAGGCCGGACGCACCAATAAGCGCGCCGAATCGATGGAAACCATCGTGGACAGTATCGCGTTTCTGGAAGGCGCCCGCAGCCGCGTGAAAGTGGGCAAGGGCGTGCGCAATATCACCGAAGTGGACGGCATTCTCTATTGCGGCCTCTATTTTGACGGCGCCGTGGCGACGGTCACACTCTCCAACAACAAGACCGCCACCCTGAACTTCGTGGATCAGCCCGAAGCCGAGGGCGTGCGTCGTGGACAGATTCTCTGGACGGACGCCAGCGTTACTTATCAGAACTGGGAATCCTGCGCTTCCTGCCATCCCGAAGGCCGCTGCGACGGTCTCAACTGGGACCAGCTCTCCGACGGCATCGGTACGCCGAAATCCTCCAAGAGCATCATGTGGGCGATGAGAACCCCGCCCGCCACCTTTACCGGCGTGACGCCCAAAGCCGAGGAAGACGCGCAAGGCTCCTATGAAAGCCGCGGCTACCTCGACCTCGAAGGCATTGCCTGCGTCTTTGAATACATGAAGGCCAATATGCCCGTTCCTTCTCCCGCGCTGAACCGCGACGGCACCCTGACCGCTTCCGCGCTGGAAGGCAAGGCGCTCTTTGATAAAAACTGCGCTTCCTGCCATCCCGCGCCGCTTTATACCGACATGAAGATGCATGATGTCGGCACGCAGAGCCGTCCGGGCGAAACCGCCTACGATACCCCGAGTTTGGTGGAATCCTGGCGCAGCGGCCCCTATCTGCACGAAGGCACCATGAACACCATGGAAGAAGTGGTGAAATACTTCGCCAAGAATCTTTCGGATGCCGATGTGGCGAAACTGACCGAATATGTCCGCTCGATCGGCATTGTCGATGAGCTTTACGGCGTTGAACAGGTGATCACCACCCACGCGGACGGTAGCGAGATCTGCAACACCTATTCCGCCGGCGCCAAGATCTCCGGCCTGACTGTGAGAAACCAGAGCGCCAACGCGCCCGCTTCTGTTGTGGTCGCGCTCAGCGTCTTTGATAAAGACGGCAAACAGGTCTACTATTCCGACAGCGTGATTTCCGGCGTGAAGACCGGCGATTATGCCATTATCACCTTGGCGAAGGCCATTACCCTGCCGGAAGGCGGTTCCTATTCCGTGGCGATTTACAATACCGCAAACGGAGAGCTTGTCGCTTCGCCCCTCCTTGTAAAGTGAAGAAAGGAGAATAGAAGAATATGAGAAAAAAATTTCTGTTGTTGGTTCTCTGTCTCTCCATGGTTCTGGGGAATCTCACCGGATTGTCTTTGGTTTCTACGGCGGCGGGTTCCGCCAATGAAACGGTGGAATATCTGGAAGGTTCCGATCTTCTCTATGATCTGATGGAGACCGCGACCACCTTTGTGGTGGCCGAACACAAAGCGCTGGGCGGCTCGCACTATGCCTATACCGAAGGTCTCTATGAAGAGTCCACCGGCGAGGCCGCCACCGGCATCGGCACCGAATCCAATTTCGTTTCCAATTCCCGCTTAGTGCTTATCACGCTGGAGCAGGACGGCAACCGCGTGAAAAAGACCGAAAAGGTCATTCTCCGCTCGACGACCGGCTGCGTGCGCGACCCCGATGTCTCCGCCGACGGCACAAAGCTTTTGTTCTCTTGGAAACAGAAATCGAGCGATGATTTTCACCTCTATGAGATGGATCTCACCGATCCCGCCTATTCCTACAAACAGCTGACCTTCGGTTCCGGCACCGCCGATTTTGAAGGGCAGTATCTCCCGAACGGCGACATCATTTTCTCCTCCAGCCGCGCCGTGCAGACGGTGGACTGCTGGAAAACACCGGTTTCCAACCTTTATAAAATGAGCGCCGACGGCACGAACATCGTCCGTCTCGGCTACGATCAGGTACACACCACCTATCCAACCACCACCTCGGACGGCCGTGTGATTTATACCCGCTGGGACTACAACGACAGAACCCAGATGTATATTCAGGGCCTCTTCCAGATGAACTGGGACGGCACCAACCAGACCGAGCTTTACGGCAATAACTCGAGTTTCCCGACGACGCTGGTTCATGTCAGACAGGTGCCTGGCTCCAGCACCAAATATCTCGCCATTGCGACCGGCCACCACACCCTTCAGGGCGGCAAGCTCGTGATGATCGATGTGGCCAACGGGCGCGACGGCAACAATTCCGTGACCTTCCCGGTCAATGACACCGCCAACCGACCCTACAACACCAAGCCCAACGATTATGACACCTTCGGTCAGAGCGGTCCTATCTTCCAGTATCCTTATCCGCTCAACGACCATCAGTTCCTCGTGTCCTATTCGCCGAACGGCTGGAGCGGCGACCAAAAGACCACGCCTTTCGGCATCTACCTGATGGACACCACCACACCCAGTAAGCCCGAGATGATCGAACTCGTCAAGGGTACGGCCACTTATCCCGCCGCACAGATTGTGCCGGTCAAGACCAAAGATGTTTTCTACCGTCCCAGCTCTGTGGACTACTCTATGAACACCGGTATTTACTATGTTCATGATGTCTACAAAGGCGAAGCCGTGGAGGGCATCACCCCCGGCAGCGTCAAGCAGATCCGTGTCGTGGCGCTCGACTACCGTCCTTACGCGGTGGGCGCTACCGTCGGTTCCGCTTCCGACGGCGGTTCTTCCGACCCCTATACGCCCATTTCGACCGGTAACGGCTCCTGGGATGTGAAAGTCGTCCTCGGCGTCGCTACCGTCTATGAGGACGGCTCGGCGATGTTCAAAGTGCCGAGCGAGACGCCGGTGTATTTCCAGCTTCTCGATAAAGACGGCAACATGATCCAGACCATGCGTTCCTGGTCCACGCTGATGCCCGGCGAGTATTTCTCCTGCGTGGGCTGTCATATGGACAACAACACCGCCCCGCCGGCCGCTTCCAAACTTTCGATGGCGGCCAAAGCCGGTGTGGAGGAACTCAAACCCGATGCCTGGCAGAAGGATAAAGAAGGCTTTGATCCTTACACGACAAACGAAGGCTTCTCCTATCTCGAAGAAGTGCAGAGCATCTGGGATGCCAAGTGCATTTCCTGCCACAACAACAAAAACGCCGCGTATACCGAAATCAATGTGAGCGGTATGCGCGAGGCCGGCGTGACCGCTTCTCAGGTCACCGGCACCGTCTACCCCATCTTCGATTTGCAGTCCGATTGGGAGTATATGACTTCCTCTTCCAACAACCCCACGGCGGGTTGGAACAATGTCGGCTTTACGGGCAGTTGGACGAAAGCCAAAGCCGGCTTCGGCGATCGCGGCAGCGATGGCGCCAAGGTTGGCACCAACTGGTCGGGCAGCAACAACTGGCTCTTCGCCAGAAAGACCTTTACCATTGACGATCTCTCCAAATATACCGGCGCCATAATCCGTCTGAACACCTGGTATGACGATACGCCTGTCTTCTATCTCAACGGACATGAGATCTATACCGACGGCGAAAACTGGACCGATAGCTATAAGTCGGTTGACATTCCCTCGATGGCACAGTATCTTGTGCAGGGCGAAAATGTCCTTGCCGTGAGCATCAACCAGCACACCGGCGGCCGCTTCTTCGACACCTCGCTCTCGCTGGTCGTGCCTGACGGCAAAGCCGATCCCAACGCCGGCAACCCCTTCTCGCTCGAAGGCGACAACATCGGCGCCGAGCGGATGGCGCGCTACTTCCCGCTGTCCTATCTGGTTCTCACGGGTTCGCGTCCGACAGGTTCAGTAGAATGGGTCGGCAACTGCAACAACAAGTATACCAAGTGGCTCTCCTCCATGTCGGGCGCGATTCTGCGCAAGCCGAACAGCTACGGCGCGTCGCAGTCCAACCTGATGAAGATTCTGCGCGAAGGCCACGCGGGCGTGAAGCTCACCGATACCGAGCTTCGCACCATCGCCGCCTGGATCGACCTCTGCGTCCCCTGCTACGGCGAATATGACGCCAACAACTACTGGGATACCGCCGAAAAGAGAGAGGCGGAAGAAGAGCAGAACAAGCGCGATTACTATGTGATGCTCAACGATTACGCCCGGATGTCTTTGGCCGGCACACTGCCCGCGGGAACGGTGAAGATCACCTATAAGAGTGGCAGCAAGACTTTCACCGCCGAAGGGCAGGCCATTGCCATGGCGTATGTCAGCCAGAAGATCAAGGCCGGCGACACCGTCACCGTCACCTTGCCGGAAGGCGTCAAATATGTCGGCTTTACCCTGTCGCCTAAGATGGGTGAATCGATCATCTACTGCCCCAACGGCACCTTCACCTATGTGGTTCCTGTGATCAATTCTCTGGTGACGACATTGAGCAAAAGCTATGCCAACACCACAGGCTATGTGACCGCAAGAATCCTCACCGATGAGGAGCTGTCGGCCAAACGCAACCTGGCGGAGAACACCTACGACTATATCAACAACTCTGTGATCAAGTCGGATATTACCGGACAGTATCCGCACGCGACCGCCGACTCCGAATATCAGAACAACAAGGGTTCCAAGACCGAGCTTGACTTCATGGCAAGAAACGCCATCGACGGGTTTGCCAACAATCGCGGCCACGGCGCTTATCCGAATCAGTCCTGGGGTCCCGCCAACAGCAACAACCACTGGTTGGCAATCGACTTCGGCCGCGCGGTCACGGTTGAGGAGCTTGGCATTGTGATCCGCTATGACGACGGTCACGACACCTACTTCAAGAGCGCTACCGTAGAGTTCACCTATGCGGACGGCACGACCGGTACGCAGAATATTACCATTCAATGGACGCCCAACGAACAGATCATCCAACTGAATGCAACCAAGGCTGTGACCAAGATCACCATCAAGAATTTGGTGGCGGCTAAGGCCGGCGGCTGGGCGGCACTCACAGAAGTTTCTGTTTACGGCAGCGAAGCCAAATAATCCCTTTTCCCGGCACTATGATCCCGACGGCATAAAGCCGTCGGGATCTTTTTTGCTCCTTTTACACATGGGGCAAAAATGCTCCTTTTACACATGGGGCAAAAAAGAAAAGACCCCCGGGGTTCCGTACAGGACGGAATTCCGGGGGTCTGTGATATGGGCTTGGGAGAGGGCGTCGCTGGCTGCGTCGTCTTTTTCTGCCGCCTGTTTCAGAAATCGTTTTCACTTTCGAGAGAAAAGAGGCGGGGCGACGGCAAAGCGCCGTCGGGCGGGAGCGTCCATGGCTCTTGTTCCAGCAGGAAAACCTGACCGCTGCCACTTGCGCCGAAAAGGAGCGCTATCTGTTCCTGCCGCTTTGGCGGGAGGGATGCTGTGAGGCTGTCAAAGAAGAGCGGCGGCGCCTCTTTGGCAAATTTCAACTGCCGGTGCGCCAACCGCAGGGCGGTATAAATCAGGGTCCGCATGGCGGGACGGCTCTTTTCAAAAGCCGCGCGGATCATGTCGGCGGCTTCCTGCAAAGGAAACGCCAGCGTCCCCGCTAAGCCAAGCCCTTGCTGATGGGCGGGGAAGATCGGGAGCAGAAGCGCGTCGACAGCGGCGGCCAAGGCGGGCAAAGTGTCCTTGCGATATCGTTCCGTTGCCGCTTCTAACGCCTCGCGGGACAAAAGGAGGCTTTTGTATTCTTCTTCCCGCGCTTTTTGGCTCTGCTGCAGCACCGCAAGCGCCGCTTTTTCTTCCGAAAGGTCGGGCGCTTCGTCGGATTGCGCATTCAGCTCTTCTTCCATGGCGGCGATCTGCTCGCCTAAGGCTTTTTGCCGCTTGTCGCAGAAGCTCCGCTTGAGGATCAGATCGTTATCGGGTACGAGCGGCAAATCGCCCAAAGGCGCGGTACGGGTGATGGTTTCTTCCACCTCTTGTCGGCTGACACCGGCGAGGGGTACCGCCGCTTTGTCCTTGGCCTGCATTGCCGCGTCAAAGGCGGCGTTGGCATCGGATAGGCGCGTCAAGAGGGCTGCCACCTCTTCCCGCGTCGTTACGACGCTGTCAAGATCCTGATAGGCGCGCCCCCAACGGGAAAGCAGGGCGGCGGCGCGCTGTTCGTTTGCGGCGAGCTGTTGCCGCAGCTCATCGACCTCATGGCGCAATTTTTCGTGCTGTCGTTGGTTCTCTTCCCAGCGCGCGCGGGCGGCGCAGGCGTTTTCCATCGCGGCAAGCGCGTCGGAAAGGCTGCCTGCCCGGTAAAAGAGAAGGACTTCCTTCTTCCTTTTTCCGCCGACAGCCAGGAGAGTAGCGGCGCCGACGGCGAGAACCAGACCGGTGCATAAAAACAGCGTCCCCAAGAAAACAGCCTGTGACGAAAGGGAAGTAAAAAGACCGAGAAAAGCGGGCAGCGAGGCAAGGCAGAATAAAATCGCGGATACAAAGAGCGCGATGCCCCCTCGTTTTTGCTTGCTCTCTTTGACGGCGGCGCTCTGCAATTCTTTGACCGCCCCGTCTTTGCCGCCCTTTTCGTCCACATGCTTGAGAATCGATGTTTCGGCGTTGCTCAGCGTCAGGCGGGGCAAGAGCGCTTCTTCTTCGGTTTTGGCGGCGAGCGCTTCGCCGGTCTTGACCAAATCGGCGTAAGTGTCGTCCAAAGCGGTGAGATAGGAAGCGTCGGGCAGAAACTCATGGTAGGAATCGCGGGCTTTTTCCTTGGCGAGCGCTTCCGCCGCCTTGACAAGCGCGGCTTCTTTCCGCTCTAAGATCAAAAAGCCGCGCAACTGCGCCATGGCCTCGATTCTTGCGAACATTTCATTGTAGTGAGCAAGATCATCGCCGTTTTTAATAAAAAGCGCTTTCGATTTGGCTAAGGTCTGCCGGCGGTTGATCTGGCGGGCGTAGGCTTGTTCGCACTCCTCGATGGCGCCGGCCAGGCGGCTGACTTTTTTGTCGAGCCTGTCAAGGCTACCGTGGCCGGCGGCATCGCGATAGTGTTCGGCGGCGCGTTCCAGTCCGGCCATCGCGGCAAAGGGATCGATCGTTTCACTGCCCGAAAAGAGCAGGGAAACCATCGCGTCGGGCAATCTGGCGTCCAGCGGATTGTCGGCGGGCGTTTCTTCTTTTGCTTTTTGGAAACGGCCGATGCCTGCAATGCCGCAAAAAGCGGCACGGTCGATGCCCAAAAGCGCTTCCCCCGGCACGCCGGTCAGCGGCTCGCCGGTGGCAAGATCGGTAAAAACAAGAGAAAAACGCCGCCCTTCCGGGCTGATTTTACAGCGGCGCTCGATCTGGTAACGGCCTTCTTCGGTTTTTACGGTCAAAGACCCCGCGGCGGCGGGCGCCAGCAGCGGATCCTCGCTTTCTCCGTAGAGCATAAAGGTGAGAAATCCGAACAACGCCGCCCGCGTTGCTTCGTCTTTTGCGACAAAAACATTGACGCCGGGATCGGGTTCAAAAGAGACGCAGGAAAAGGGTCCGTATTTTTCTATGACGATTTTTTCAAGAAACATGGGACGCATCTCCTTCTTCGACACCCAAAAGATCGAGAAGATCGGGCAAGGCACGGATGGTATAGCGGGCTTCGATGCCCGGCGGCAGCGGCTTCATGTCAGGATCAAAATAGACGGCGTCAAGCCCCGCGTTCATGGCGCCTTTGATATCGCTGGAAGGGGAGTCGCCAATGACCAGGGCGCGCTCTTTGTCAAAGCCGTCGATGGCTTCCGTGACCGCCGAGAAAAAGCCGGCCTCGGGTTTGGCGACGCCGATGGTTTCCGAAATGAAAATCTGCTCAAAACAAGGGGTGAGCGGCGAGCGGGCAAAGCGCGCCTTTTGTACGGCGGTGTCGCCGTTGGTGATGATAAAAAGCCGGAACCCTGCCGCGTGCAGGCGGCGGATCACGGCATCGGCGCCGGGCATGAGCAGGGCTTGTTCGCCCAATACTTTTTTGTACACCGTGTCAAAGCGGTCGATGTCGATGGCGACGCCCAGCGCCTGGCTCAGGGCTTGCAGCCGTCCGGAATAAATCGCTTCTTTTGTGATCTCGCCCCGCTCGAAAGCCAGCCAATGCGCTACATTGATTTTTTCGTAAACGGCGAAAGTCTCCTCCCCGCCGGCCAGGCCGCAGGCCGCCATGGCCAGATGAAAGGCGATTTTCGATCCGGCGGTAAAGTCAAATACCGTGTTGTCGGCAT
>CANQXN010000034.1 GCA_947627815.1 uncultured Clostridia bacterium
CGGATATAATGCTCAAAATTGTCTGTCACCGTGGTGGAGAAAAGCGCCACGCGGGAGGCCAAGTGCTTATCGGCATAGGCTTCCATGGGGCCTCTGCCGAAATAGGTGAGGTTTTCGAGCGCGTCCGGCATGGCAAGCACCAACCCGAACCTCGGCAGATAGGGCATTTTCTCGTCCACTTTGACCTCGGCGGACAGGTGCAAAACGCCGGCATTGGTCACGGTATAGGTAAATTTCACCCGCAAAAAGGGGCGGCGCGACTTGGCGCCCATCGAAATCAGCGATTCAAACACCGCCGCTTTGCCCGAAACCGAAACCACCCGGGAAGACAGGCAATTGCGTTCGGCGTCTTCATAACCCGCCTCCCGCCATTTCCAGCGGATGTCTTTATCGTTATCCATCGGCGCGCGCCAGACGCTTGGCGTCATGGGGGCTTTCAAGAATTCCATGCCTTGGGAAATAAACGAAACGAGGAGGCCGGTGCGCTTGTCGAAGGTATAAACACATTCTTCGGCGTTCACGCGGAAAAGGCGGTCATCTTCCTCGACCGTGAGTTTGTCATGCGCCGTATCGTTAATAAACAGTTCCTCCGCGAGCGGAAGCTCAAAGGAATAGGCGCAGACTTCCTGCCCCATGGGCGCCCAGGGGGTGGCGTCTTTCTGCCGGACGGAAAAGCGAATGAATGCCCGGCCGCTGTCGAGCGGCGGATAGATCACCTGCGTCGCCGTCTCTTCGCCGGGGCGGATGTCGGTATGCATCACGCTTCCCTGCGCCACCGGGCGGCCGTTGCGTTCGATGACATAATCGACCGAAAGATCGGACAGGCGGGTGAAGGAGCGGCGGTTTTTCAGCCGGAACAGCCCTTCCGCGATATTTTCCGGCGTGATCATGAGCGGCGCATAGACCTGTTTGACCTCCAACATGCCGGTATGAACCCGCCGGTCGGGATAGACAAGGCCGTCCACACAGAAGTTAATGTCATTGGGGGTGTCGCCGAAATCGCCGCCGTAGGTATAGTGGAAACTGCCGTCGGGCTGGGGCAGCGCCACCGAATGATCGAGCATTTCCCAGACACAGCCGCCGGCGAAGCGGTCGCTTTTGTCGATGAGTTCCCAATAATCGGCAAGATCGCCGGGGCCGTTGCCCATGGCGTGGCAGTATTCGCAGAGGAAAAAGGGCAGGCCGCTCCCCCCGTCCCCGATGGCGTCGGCCATCTCGGCGGGGGAAGAATACATGCGGCTCTCCACATCGAAAAGCCCTTCGCCCCGGGCAAGCTCCTCTTTCAGCCTGCCACGGTTGCAGCCCTCGTAATGCACCAGGGCTTTCGGCTCCCGGCTCTTGATATAGCGCGCCATGGCGCGGTGATTTTCGCCGAAATCCGATTCGTTGCCGAGCGACCAGAAAAGGACGCAGGCGTGGTTTTTGTCCCGCTCAAACATCCGGCGCGCCCTGTCCACATAGGCGTTTTCCCAGGCGGGATCGTCGGTGAGGAGGCGGCCGTTGCCGGTGGCATAAATGCCGTGGCTTTCCAGGTCCGCTTCGTCCACAAGATAAAAGCCGTACTTGTCGCAAAGCGTGAGGAAACGGGGGTCGTTGGGATAGTGAGAGGTGCGGATGGTGTTCACATTATGGCGCTTTAACAGCAGAAGATCCTTCACCATGCTGTCATAGGGGGTCGCCGAACCGAGCAGCGGATGGCTGTCATGGCGGTTGACGCCGCGCAGTTTCACCGGCTCGCCGTTGAAGAGCAGCACGCCTTCTTTGACCTCCGCCCTTTTAAAGCCCACCGGCTGGCAGATGTATTCTTTGCCGCAGGAAAGGGTCAAGAGATAGAGATAGGGGTCCTCCGCCGACCAAAGACGCGGGGAAAGGATTTCCGCCTCCACGGTGCCGATGCCGGAAGCTACGATCCGCCCTTCCCCGTTGGAAAAGCTCCAGCGGGGGCGCACGCCGGCATCGCAGGAGAGCGTAGCGGAGAGAAGCCCCCGGCTCAAGTCCTCGGACAGCGCGGCGTGAACATGGAAATCTCTGAGGCACGCCCGCTCGCGATACAATAAATACACATCGCGGAAAATGCCGGAGGTGCGCCATTTGTCCTGATCCTCCAGATAGGAGCCGTCGCACCACTTTAACACCACAACATGCAGTTCGTTCAGCCCCGGCACAAGGTAGGGCGTGATGTCAAACTCCGAGGTCATGTGCGCCACCTGACTGTAGCCCACCTCGGCGCCGTTGACAAAGAGATAAAAGCAGGAATCGACCCCTTCAAAGTTGATGAAAACCTCTTTTTCCACCAAAACCCATTCATCGACCGTAAAGGTGCGGTGATAGAGGCCGCAGGGGTTTTCTCGCGGGACGCGGGGCGGATCGCAGGGAAAGGGATAATTGACATTGGTATACTGGGGGATGTCGTAGCCCCGTTCTGTGAGCATCTGCCAGCTCATCGGCACCGGGATCGTCTCATACGGCACCGGCTCCTCGAGAAAATCGGGCAGTTCGTCGAGCGAGGGATAGAAAGCAAACTTCCATGTCCCGTTCAGCGTCTTGAAAAAGCGGCTCTCCTCCCGGATACCCCGTCCGGCGGCGGCGGAAGAATGATAGGGAATGAAATACGCCCGGGGTTCTTCGCAATTTTCATGCAGGACTTGTTCGGTTTTGTGAAAAGAAAATTCAGGCAGCATAGGTCTTGTTTCCTCGCTTTTTATGCACAGTGACGCCGTTTCCTGCCGCAAAGCAAAAACCGGCTTCTTTGGAAATATTGTAACATAAAAATGGCGGTTTGGCAAGACCCGCGCCTCTTTTGCGCCGTTTTTTCTTTTTTTTCCCGCTTTCATTGACAGAAAGCAAAAAACCCGGTATAATAGAAAAGAAGAAGTGTTTTACCCGGCCGTCCGGCCGTTCACGCCCATGAAAGAGAAGGTGCCGTTATGAAGTTGCATAAGATTCTGACCCTTTTATTATCGCTTACGCTTTTTGCCGCGCTGCTTCTCACCGTCGCGGCCTGCGGCGATGACGAAACCACGCCTGCCGGCTCCGTCGGCACGACATCCGGCGGCACGACATCCGGCGGCACGACGCCGGGCAGTGAGGCGCCGACCGTCACCACCGAAAATCCCTTCGCCGAGGCCAACCCCTGGGACGACAGCCTCGCGATCCCGCAGGCATCGCTTGCCGCAACCGTCAACCCGGGCGAACAGCTCTTTTCGGGTCTTGAGTGGACCGGCCAGCCGAACAGCAAGAACGCAAGCGGCCAGACGGTACATCAGAGCAATGTCGTTTCGATCGGGGAACTCGCCGCTCACGCTTCTTCCACCGTGGTCTACAAGACCTTGTGGGAGGCCTATACCGGCGCCCGCGCCTTCGCCCCCGAAACCTCTTCCTATTACCGCCTCCTCACAGGCAGTAACAACCCCTGGATGCTGGCGGTCTACAAAAACGAGGCCGATGCCAAAAAGGCCGGCGTATTCGATGAATTTTTCAAGGTCGGCTATGACATGAACAACGCCCCGAAATATCAGGGGAACGGTCAGGTATCGACCTATCGCAAAGCCTATTACGGCGGCTTTAAGCAGGTGACCCTGCCCGCCTCCTGGCAGACCCAGGGCTTTGATTTCCCCATTTATTCCAATACCCAATACCCTTGGGACAACGACGCCTACGGCAACGGCGCGTTCAAGGTGCCTGTGGCGCCCAGCGTCTTCAATCCCGTGGGGCTTTACCGCACTTCTGTCGCGGTGGACGCCGACTGGCTTTCCGCCGGCCGCCGGGTGATCCTCTCCTTCGGCGGGGTGGAATCGGCCTTTTACCTCTATGTCAACGGCTATGAGGTGGGCTACAGTGAAGATTCCTTTGACATTTCGGAATTTGATATTACCCCCTATCTCTACAAGGACGGCAAGGAAAATATCATTGCCCTGAAGGTCTACCGCTGGTGCGACGGCTCCTATTTTGAAAATCAGGATTTCCTGCGGCTCGGCGGCATCTTCCGCGATGTGGCGCTTTACAGCGTCCCCGGCGTGAGTATTGCCGACTATACCGTCGTCACCGATTTAGACGGAAAATTCACCGACGCCACGCTCCAACTGTCGGTCAAAGTCAACAACGCCACGACCGCCGCCTATGAAGAAGGCTTCTTCTCTTTGGATGTGCGGCTCATCGACGCCGCCGGTCACTCGCTCTTTGCCGGCGATCCTCTGCGCAAAGAAGCGCCCGCGCTCGCCTCCGGCACGACAGCTTCCCTGACCCTTGCCCGCGAGGTGACGGCGCCCCATCTCTGGTCGGATGAGGACCCCTACCTCTATACCTTGATCCTCTCGCTTTACGACAAAAACGGCGTCTATTACGGCAGTATCGCGCAGGAGCTGGGATTTCGGGAGATCACCTTTACAAAAACCGCCTCCTCGACGGCGGAAAACGCCTCCTACCGGCAGATGCTGTTAAACGGCAAGCCCCTCGTCTTTAAAGGGGTCGACCGCCACGACAACGACCCCGAAACCGGCCGTTATGTCTCGCATGAGCTGTATGAAAAAGACATTCAGATCATGAAGAGCTTAAACATCAACGCCGTGCGCACCTCCCACTACCCCAACGACCGCTATTTTTACGACATGTGCGACAAATACGGTATTCTGGTACTCGCCGAATGCAACATTGAAACGCATTACGGCGTCAATGCAAGCGACACGACCCGCTATTTCACTACCTTAGTGCGCGACCGCGTGACTTCCTTTACCGAAAGCGCCAAAAACCGCACCTGTATCGTCATGTGGTCGATCGGCAACGAGACGACGACGGGCGCCTCGATCTATCCCACCGTAATCAGCGAATTAAAAAAGCGCGACCCCACGCGGCCGGTGCATTTTGAATCGCTCGGCTCGGGCGGCGGCGTGGATGTCGCTTCCGCCATGTACTCCTCGATCTATGATGTGCAGGGACGCGGCAACGCCGCCAACCGTATGCCCTTTGTCCTCTGCGAATATGCCCACGCCATGGGCAATTCGGTCGGCAACCTATATGAATACTGGGAGGTCATCCGCGCCTCTGACAACCTGATCGGCGGCTTTATCTGGGACTTTGTGGATCAGTCGATCTGGACGCCCATCCCCACGGCGTCGGGCTGGGATTACTACGGCAACAAACAGTACCTCGGCTACGGCGGCTCCTGGAACGACTCGCCCAACAGCGGCAATTTCTGCCAGAACGGCATCGTCTCCGCCGACCGCACGGTTCAGCCCGAGGCGGCGGAAGTCAAATATGTCTATCAGTCGATCTGGTTCGACGCCTCTCTTCTCACCGCAACCTCCCGCACCGTGTCGGTTTACAACGAATACCATTTTACCGATCTTAGCGCCTTCACCTTCCGCTATGAAGTGCTGTCAGACGGCGAAGTGACCGACAGCGGCAGCTTTACCCTGTCGGGCGCGCCGGGCGCCACGGTGAGCGTGGAAGTGCCTTACCGCCTGCCCGAAGCCACCGACGGACGGGAATTTTTCCTCACCCTCTCAGCGTTTAACAAAGAAGACGGCGAAGAGGGCGAGCCTGTCGCCTCCGAACAGTTTGCGCTCTATCTGCCGATCAAGGAAGTCAAGCCCGCTGCAGGCGCAGGCGCCCTCTCCACGGAAGAAAACGATACCACCCTCACCGTCACCGGCGCCGATTTTACCGTGGTCTTTGACAAGACCGCCGGCCGTATCGCCTCCTATACGAGGGGCGGCGAAACGATTCTCACCTCCGGCCCGGAACCCTCCTTCAACCGGGCGCACACCGACAACGACAAAAACGCCCTCTCCTGGGACGGCGTCAAAGCCCGTGGCATAGAAAACTTCTCGGTAAGCGCCGCCAAAGACGGCGCAAGCCTCACGGTCACAGGCAGTCTTGTCCTCTCGGCGACGGGGGCAAGCATCGATGTTTCCTATACCGTTTACGCGGGCGGCGCCGTCACAGTGCATTGGGTGCTACACCCCAATGCCACCTTGGGCGAAATGTACCGCTTTGCCAGCGTCATGACCCTGCCGGGCGATTATGAATCGATCGTCTTCTACGGCAACGGCCCGGCGGACACCTACTGCGACCGGCTGCGCGGCTCCCATGTTGGCCTCTGGTCCACCACCGTGAGCGACTCCTTCTTCCCCTATCCCTACCCGCAGGACACCGGCAACAAAACCGGCGTGCGCTGGTTCAGCCTGACCTCGGCGGAAAAGAAAACCGGCCTTCTGCTCGCGGCGGAAAACGAAATCGAGGCAAGCGCCCTGCACTTCTCCTATTCTCAGCTCCAGAGCGCGCGTTTCACTTATTCTCTGAAGGCCACGAACGCCGCCACCTATCTCACCGCCTCTTACGGCTCGCGCGGGACGGGCGGCGCCTCCTGCGGCCCCGATACCCTCTCGCAGTACCGCCTTTACAACGACGGACGGGACTACAGCCTCACTTATACCCTGATTCCCTTTGACAAGAGTGAAACCGACCTCGGCGCGCTGGCCAGAGGCTGGCACAAGGCGCCTTCCTACACCGCCGCCGACATCGACGCGCTGGCGGCGCAGGCGGTCGACAATCTGATCACCGCCCTCCTCGCCGACCCCGCCGGCCTGAAAGAAGCGCGCGCCGCTTATGAGGCGCTGACGGCGGCGCAGAAGGCACTCGTGAAAAATCTCGCCCTGCTCGAAGCGCTCGAACAGGGGTCCCGCCTCTCTTTGACGATCCCCGACCTCTCCCCGCAGAACAACACCGTCAAACCCACCGAGGGGAGCTTCTGGCGGGCGGATACGACCTCGCCCACGGGGTACGCCCTGCGCGGCAGTTTCACCGTGGCCGACAAGGGCGGCAAAATCAACAGCGCCCTTTGCGGCTCCGCTTTTACGCTCGGCGCTTTGGTCAAGTTAGACGATCTTGACGCCAACAACATCATTTTTGCCAAAGGCGATACCCAGGTGGCCATCAAGACCAACGGGAGCGGCCAGCTTGAGTTCTTTATCTATCAAAACGGCAGCTGGAACGCCGCCGTCATCACCGACGCCTCGACCTACGGCGTGCGCCCCGGCGTGTGGTTCTATATTGCCGGCGTGCGGGAAGCCGGTACGCTGAAATTCTATCTCAACGGCAAACTCGCCGCCACCAAGGCGGTTTCGGGCGGCGCTTCCTCCTCCTCGAACCTCTTCGGCGTCGGCGCCGATCCCTCCTCGAGCCGCTACCTGCGCGGCGAGGTCGCCATGGCGCACCTTCTGCCCTATGCCGCAAACGCCGACACGGTCGCCAAGGCAAGCGAAGCGCTGCTTGCGGGCAATGATGCCCTGCCCTTTGCCGCCTCCGACGCTTTGTTCTGGTTCGACGCCTCAGAGTGCCGCTATGAGTAAGCCGCGCTTGGCAAAATAAACAAAACAAAGAATCTTTAATAAAATCATGCGGGAAGTTATAAACATGACAGTATCTTCCGAGACACTTGACCGTCTTTCTATCACACTCAAAAAGCGAAAGCGGGTCGAACTCATCGCCCGCTATGAAGCCTTTGGCTGGCAAGTCGCCGAAGAGCAGGACGACCGCCTCTATTCCGATCTTGTCCACCTGACCCTCTGCCGGCCGCATACCGTCGCCCACAAAGACCGCCTGCAATATCTGCAAGTCTGCATGGAGGCCGATGTCAATCTGCTTGCCAAAAAAGAAAGGCGGCGGCACGCGGGTGCCATCGCCCTCGGGATTGTTTGCGGCCTTGCCTGCTTTCTTGCCTGCGCCTGCGGGCTTGGGCTGATCTTGGCTCCAAATTCCATTCCTTTGCGCGTCACAGGCGGACTTTTTGTCGCGGCGGGGCTGATTCTCGCCGTCTGCACCGTGCTTGCCGCGCGCCGCTGTGTCAAGCGGGAAAATCTCGCCTTTTTAAAAAGCGAGGCGGAACTCAAACAGCATTTAGCCGCCCTCCATCGCGAAGCCCTGTCTCTGACCGGCCAAACGCCGGCGCAAGGCGACAAAGCGCCCCCGATGGATGACCACCCGACGGACGACCACCCGACGGACGACCGTCGGCGGGAGGAAAAGAAGGAGGAAGAAGCGTGAAAAACACCATCGGCAAGCGCGCCCACGGCCACGCGCGCTCGCGCGACGCCCGGGTCGTGCGTATTCGCTCGGAACACAACGGCATCGGCGCTTTGAAAACCCTCATCATCGCCCTTTTGCTGCTCGCGCAGATCGCCTTGCTCTTTCTGCTCTATCTCTTCTTCATCGCCGGTTTTCGCCATTATTTGCTTGTTTCCTTCATTTTGTCGCTCCTCACCTGCATTTATGTGGTTTCCAGCGACAAAAACAGCCAATCCAAGGCGGTATGGATCATCTTTTTGCTCCTCACTTTCAGCTTTGGCTATATCATCTACTTTTTATCGGACGAAAAAATCTTTTTCGGCAAGGCGAAAAAGAAATACCGCGCCATTTTTGACAAAAGCGAAGCGCTGGTAAAAGGCGACGCCCTTTCGGAAGAAACGGTCAGCCAGACGATGCGCAATTACGCCGCCTATCTTGAAAACGCCGGCCCCTTCCCCGCCTTTTCCGGCACAGAGATGCACTATTTCCCCTCGGGAGGGCAGCTTTTTGACGCGGTTCTGCCCCGCCTTGCCGCCGCCGAGCATTTCATCTTCATGGAGTTTTTCATCATCAGCGACGGCGTTTTGCTCGAACGGGTGCGCGAGGTGCTGGAGGAACGCGCCCGCGCCGGCGTGGATGTGCGCATCCTCTATGACGACATGGGGAGCCATCGCACCCTCTCCCGCAAGACGCGGAAGGCCATGCGCAAGGCCGGCATCCGCATTTACGGCTTCAACCGGCTCCTGGCGCGCTTCTCGGTGGCGATGAACTACCGCGATCACCGCAAAATCATCGTTGTTGACGGAAAAATCGCCTACACCGGCGGCAGCAACCTCGCCGATGAATATGTCAACGAAAAGCGAATGTTCGGCTATTGGAAGGACACCGGCTTTTCGCTCGAAGGGCCGGCGGTGGACAGTTTCACCCGCATTTTCCTCCGCCAATGGGCGTTTGTATCAAAAAAGAAGAGGACATGACCCCCTTCTTCGGCCACAGCGGCCGGCGGGACAACCCCGCCGTTGTGATCCCCTACGCCGACGGGCTGGATTATGAACGCCCCATCGGCAAGGAGGTCTACACCCATCTCATCGCTGACGCCAAAAAGCGCCTCTGGATCATGACCCCCTATTTTATCCCCGATCAGACGATTGCCGAGCTTCTCGCCGAAAAGGCCATGGCGGGCGTCGATGTCCGCCTGATCCTCCCCGAAATCCCCGACAAACGCTATGTTTACACGGTGACGCGCGGCAACGCCGAACGCCTCATCGACAGCGGGGTCAAGGTCTACTGCCTGAAAAACGCCTTTGTTCACGCTAAACTCATGCTCAACGAAAATACCGCCGTCGTGGGTTCCATCAATATCGATCTGCGCAGTTTTTATCAGCAGTTTGAGTGCGCGATCCTCACCGACGACCGCGAGATTTGCGCCGAGGTGGAAAAGGATTTCAACGCCACTTTCCCCGACTGTTTTGAAATCACCGCCGAAAACCGCCGGCGCAACCATCTGTTAAACCGCGTGCATGTGGGGCTGATGCGCCTTTTGGCGCCCCTGATGTAACAAGCCACCTCCAAATAAAAAAGCCACGGTGTACACCGTGGCTTTTTTGTGCCTTATCAAAGATTACTGAAACTCGTTCCAATCGATTTCTTCCATGTTGCCTTCGTCTTGCACGGAAGCAATCATAATATCATTGTCAACAAGGTGGATGATGTCCAGTTCAGGAGCCAGATATTTCATACGACAATCCTTTCGTAATCCTGTTTTTTATTTTTCTTTTCCGTGCGGCAGGGCGCGGCGGATAAAGATGCGGGACAAGGCGGCGCGGGTGTTGCTTTGACCGACGCCATGCGGTAGGCGCGGGCAAGCGCAATGCGCGCGTCAGAAAAACACGCGTTATTTTTCCAGAGCGGCGACAGCGTTTTCAAGATTCACATCCGCCGGAACGCCGGTGATCACCCAGCCGAAGATCAAAAGACCGTCATCCGCCGAATAAATCGTCGCCGAGCTTGTCGTGGTCGCGGCAACGCTCTTGAAGATGACACGCGGCGTGTCGATCAGGGTCTTGGTTTCGCCGCCGGCGGTCAGTGTGATTTTGGCGTGATAGCCGGTATCCTCTTTTTGCGTGAGGAAGGATTCTTTGCCCACGCAGATCACGCGGACATCGACTTTGCCCGCCTCGGCGGAGGGTCTGGTTTGCAGGAAGAACTTATAGTCTTTGTTCGCTTCCAGCGTCACGGTCTCGCGGGTCAGCGGCAAGCAGACGGCGTAATTCGAGGTATCGGCTTTGGAGGCGGAAAGTCCCATATCAAAGTGATATCCGCCAAAGCCCTGAATCAGGCTGACCGCCACCACATTGGTGCCTTCGTGCAGCAGCTCTTCCGCCTTTTCGGCGAATTTGAAGGTGCCGTAGTTGTCAATCCAACGGGGATTGACATAAACCGGGATGCCGTTGATGTAAATATGAATGTTATCGTCAAATCTCATGTCGGCCATCAGCGCGGCGCCTTTGATCGCATTGAGGTCTTCGACTTCAAATTCCTTCACCGCCCAGAGGCGTTTGTTCTGGGTATAGCCCTCTTCCTGGCCTTCCGGCACATCGGCGTAGGTGGCCCAGACATCGCTGCCGCCCTGGCCGAGGTCGGCATTCGCCGTATCCCATTTGCTATAGACCGCGTCATCGGTCGCCCAACCGGCGGCGGGTTCCTCTTCGTCATACTCGCCCGAGGTCATGTAGTACCATTCGGCTTCGCGACCGAAGAAGGGGGTCACAGGATCGACCACAGCGCTCGCGGGTTTGGTCACGGTAAACACCAAACCGGAATTTGCCAGCGTCACGGGATCCATTTGGTTATCGATCTTGAAGAGCGATTCCACAGCCTGACCGCCGTCAATTTCGACGAAAACGGCGTGGATCTTGTAGGCTTTGCCTTTCTCCAGTGTCACCGTGGTATGGGAGAAGGTGTTGGAGCGGTCGTTATAAATGCCGGAACCCCAGAATTCATAGGCAACCTGCGCCTTGCCGTCGTCACCGATGATTTCGACATAGAGGCAGTTGTCCACTTTGGAAGTACCGAAGGTATAGGTGCCGCCGATGGTGGAAGTGACATAACCGTTATATTCGATCATGCAGTCTTCATCGAAATAACCGAACTTGTGCCCATAAGCCTGCGACTCGGTCTCATAGTTCGGCACTACGCAGCTGCCGAGCTTGGTCATTTTGTTTTTGACTTTGCTAAAGGATTCGGCAAAATGGTGGTTAGCGGAATCAGCGGCGTCCTTGCCGTTTTTGTCGCCCTGTCCGTTCCCATTGCCAAAAGGAATGAGACCCTCGAGGATACTGTGGTCGTTGACCAGTTTCGAGGCATAGAAAGTGCGGGTCAGTTTGAAGTCGAGCGCGTCATACATGCTCACGGCATCGGAGAAATCGGCTTTGGTGCTGACATCAAAGGAAAGCGCCTGGCCGCCGTCGCCCTCTAAGTAATAGGCCGTCACTTTCGTAGCCACGCCGGCTTTGAGCGTAAAGCCGCCGCAGTCGGTCGGGAGCCGGTCGTTGTTGCCGTCGAACCAGTGGTTGAAAGCCCAATATTCATAGACCTTCTTCATTTCGCCGTTCTGCTCGACAAACATGGTAAAGCCGTTGTCGACTTGGCGGCCGACGAGATAGTAGGTGCCGTCTTTGTCCGCCGTGACGGTGCCTTCCCACTTGATCATATAGCCGTCTTTGTCAAACTTCTGGCCTTTGCCAAGCTCCTCGTCAAAGGCGGTGACATTTGTGGCGCCATATTCCGTGATGGCGACCGAGGAATTCAGAATCGCGTCAATCGACTGGTCAAAATGTTTGCTGTCGCCATAATCGAGACGGGCGCCCCGGTTGTCGGTATTGCCCACCAGCGGACCATACTGCGCGCCGTAATGGCCGACGCCTTCTTCTACGATCTGATAGAAATCTGCCGTCAAGCCGTATTGCACCGAGCCTGCGGCGGTAGAAACCAGCGCGAACGCGGGGAGCAAACAAGCCGTCATACAGAGGACTAACAGAAGAGCAAGTGCTTTTTTCATGATAACCTCCGATCGGGGGAAACGATGCCGGATCATGCCGGAAACCCCCATCGTTTTTATTATACTATGGTTTTTCCTTCCTGTCAACAGGGAATTTGACCGAGAAAAGAAACAATTTTCTTGTCTATAACGAATGGATTTGTGACCTTGTCAAAGCCAAAACTGCCGCCCCGAAGGACGGCAGTTCAGCTGATAGCCTATTAGGAAACGGTGACAGAAACCGTGACATGGTTTGCCGCAAAGGCATCGGGGACATCGGTGATGGTCCAGCCGAGAATGTCAACGCCGTTCGTGCCGACAAAGGACATCGCCTGACCGGCAGCGTTCTTCGCGTTGAGGGCGCTGTAGACTTCCGCGAGGCTCAATTCGATGGATTTCGTCTCTTTGCCATCGGTAAAGCTGATCTTCACCTTGAGATTTTTCTTGAGGGTGTGGATCCACTCGTCATTGACAACAATGATCACGCGGACATCGGTGGTGCCTTCTTTGCTTCCCGCGCGGGTCTGCTCATAGGCCTTATAACGCTCGCCGGTGTTCAGGCCGAGCGTCACTTTGCCTGCGTTGTTTTCAAACTCTTCGGAAGTGGTGACAGATCTTTCACCCCAACCCCAAGTAGCGCCAACGCCATCGCTGTATTTGTTTTCGGTCACATAGGTGACATTCTTCACTTCCATGTTGCCGAGCATACATTTATCGCCGCTTCTCAGGTAAGCCACGATACCGGCGGCCAGGTTGGTCGCGGTGATGGTGCTGTCAAGCACGGCGCAGTTTTCGATGTGGTAGCCCTTGTTGTCAGCGCCCCAGCAGCCGACACCGGCGATGCCGGCGGCGTTGCCGGGATTGCCCTTGATGGCGCAGCCCTTGACGGTGACATTTTCCACAAAGCCACGGTCAATCATACCGGCGAGAACACCGGCCAGAACCTGCTGGCCAACCTCGCTGCCTTCGGTGGCATTGACGGTCAGCGTGCAGTTTTCGAGAATCAGGTCAACGACACGACCGTTAGCGTTATCGTTGGCGATGCTTGTAAACATCAAGCCGACGGGCTTCCCCTCGCCCTCTGTTGTAGCATCGACCGTCGCGGTATAGCTAAGACCCGAGATGGTGTGGCCGTTGCCGTAGAACTTGCCGACCCATTTGTTGACAGGCGTCCATTCCACACCGGTCATATCGATGTCGGCGGTGAGGTTGACGGTCATATTCTTGTTGTCGTTGCCACGGCT
>CANQXN010000035.1 GCA_947627815.1 uncultured Clostridia bacterium
ATCAGCTTTTTGTACTTGCGAGCTTTGATATAAGAAATTATCATAAGCGTAATAAGCACCAAGAAAATTGCAAGCATAATAAAAACAAATATTTTGCCGTAAAGATAGGGAGCCTTGACTTCAAAGTCGGCAAATTCACTCAAAATGGTCAGCAGAGACATAATTATACCTAAAACCCCGGTTAAAATTGCCGTAATTGTACAAACCTTAGCCCATTTCTGAAAGCCCTTAATAGTTTCGTTATAATCTTTATTTCCCATTTTTATTTCTCCCGTTTGTAGAACCATAGTATCACAAATCTGAAAAAAAGCAACTAAAAAACTTTACGAGTAGTCCACAGCGAATAATAGCTCTACCATAGTATAGCGCACACCTTGCTTGCAAGGTGTGCGCTTCTCGGAGACTTTTAAGTCCAGGCATTAAAAAGGAGTGACTTCACACCACTCCTAATTCTCTTTGAGCGGCGGCTTACCTAAAATTCCCTATGGGAACTATGGTAAATGCGGGTTCTTTTGTTGGGGTTTGTGTTTTTTATTTTGATACCAGCGCCAGTACGCCGTTTCGGAAGGTCCAAGAGCAAAGATCCTTGGCAGCGATGCCGGCCGTTGACGCAATACGGCTGAGATTGCTATTCAAAGTTGCGGCAAGTCCCGATAAAGCGGAACGCTCAATGGCTTTATCGGGTTGCGCTTGGCTACTGTCAGACGAAATCGTATGTCTGCTTTGATTTTCCGGTGATGTATAATCCGACACATAGTAGTTGTAGTTAAACACACCTTGCCGCCCGCCGACATAGCAGTTGATAGGGCCTATCTCAGCCGCATTCAAAATCTTGCCGGCAAAGACACATCCGACAACGGTACCGCCGCCGGTTTCGTTCGAAGGTACGATTCCGCCGACATTACCGGAAGAAGAAAGCGTAGCAAGACAAATGCAGTTGACAATCTTTCCCCCGATCCGCACAGAACGGGCAATGCCGCCGGTGATGCCGGCGTTGTTGATGCTGCCTGCCGTCACAAGATTCATGACGGTGCCGGTCACATAGGGGAAGAAGGAGGAGTCATTACTAGAAATGTTGGCTGTAATACTATGTCCGTTGCCGTTGTAGATGCCGGCAAAAACATAGGGCGTGCCAATGCCATTATAATAGGATATTTCATCCATGTTGATGTCAGCGGTCTGCTTAAAATATTTGCCATGGAAAGTCTCGTTCGTCCCGAGCATTTGTGTGAAATTATAAAAATCCTTTGCGGTTTCGATTCGGTAAGGATCGGACTGGGTACCGGAGCCGTTCAGCTCCAGTTTGACCTCTTCGGCCAAAAACTCCAAGGAGTGGTAGTAGTTGTTCATCCAATCTGTGCGGTTTTTCATCCATTGGGCAAAATAATTCACATGTTCCTGATAAGTGTGCATATTGCGGATTACATCGGTTTCCCGGTTGATTTTCAGCCCCCAGATCTGCCAGCGGTCGAAATTGCGGCAATAGGAATTGTATCCGCTTTCGGCATAGGCATGAATGGTATCCGGAATTTTTCGGATTTCCGGCATCAGCTCATCCCACCGGTCGCGTAGCATTTCCTTGAACCAGTTATAGCCGAGCAAATAGCGATACCAGGGATTTTCGTTTCCGCTTCGGATGAAACGGTAATCCTCAACGCCGACATCGGCGTTGCCGGCGCATTGATCAAAATCCCATATGGGACCGAAATGCAGGACATCGTCAACATCACTGAACATATAGAAGTTGTCCCATCCGGTATCAAGATTCTTGAAAAGCTCGTGAACAATATAGGTATCAATTACAGAATTCAGATCGATCAGGGCTTCGACGCGCGCTTGATTTCCCGATTGAATCGCTTCCCAACAAGCCATGATCCGTGATCGGATATATTCTTTTTGCCGATTGGCAAGGCTACTGTCAACGGAAAGATCGTTTTTGATTTCATAGTTTACAGTATCGCCGATGCTAAACATCGGTTCTTCAGAATAACCGGAGCGCTGAATCAGGAAGGGAATTTCTGCGGATGATTCATAATCTTCAGGAAGATTGATCCGGTTTTCGTTCACTTGAACCTGTTCGGACAGCATATATACGCCGATATACTCACCGTTAAGGAAGACTTCAACACTGCTGGCAGAGGGTTGCCAGATGATGCCGCTGAGAGATTTTGCAAAATTGTAAGAGGTCTGGTTGCGCAAAAGCGATTGGTCGCAGTGATTGGCGATCAAAACCCAAACCTTGGCCTTTCCGTCGCCCTGTCCTAACAGATTCTTTTTTTCAGACAGTTTGATGCGATAAGGCCGTTTGTTGTAGCGTTCGTCGGCATTGAAAGTACTGCCCCAAGTATAATTGCCGCGGCCGCGGATCTGCATGGGGATATAGTCAAAATCATAGCCTTCCGGCGCATTCATCACAGAAATGGAGCCTGTCACATAATTGTTTTTATCTGTAATGGGAAGTCCGGTATCGGTGCGCAGGGAAAGAACGGGAAGTTCTTTAAAATCATACTCAAAGATCGCGGTATAGGTGACATTTTTTCTGGGGCTTTCCCCGGAACGGGTGCTTTTTGTTACCCCATCGCTCCAGCCAACGAAACGATAGCCCAAATTCGGTGTTGCGGAAACTGTTGATGTTTTTGTTATCCCGTATTGAATCGTTTGCGTTGTTTTACCAATCAAGGATCCCATTTTTGGATCGCTGATGGTATAGGTCACGGTAATGGAAGTGCCTTTTTCTGGTTCAGGGGTTATGTCTTCCGGCGCGGTTGTTTCCGGCGTCGTTACTGCCGGCGTTGTTACTTCCGGTATGGTTGTTTCCGGCGCTGTTACTGCCGGTTCTGTTACTTCCGGGGTCGTTGTCACTGATGGTGTTTCGGATGTGGTTTCCGGAGGGATGGCTTGTGTTTCGGTGACGCTTTCTGTTGTTTTATCATCAGAAGAGCTGCTGTCAGACGGAAGCGTCCCTGGCGTATCGCTGTCGTCGGCAGCACTGCTGGAATTTGCAGGATCGTTCGATAGCGTCTCGCTCGGTGTGGAGGCCACATTGCCGCCGTTGCTTTCATTTGGCGTCGAAGAGGAAACAGTATCGTTACAGCTTCCAAAAGTTACGCTTAGTGCAATCAAGCAGAGAAGCACCACGAGCATGATACCTATTTTTTTCATAAAAAGTCCTTTCTGGGGTGGATTTCGTGCGTTTTGCAAAAAAACCGCACGAAAATCGTTTGCATAAATCCTGACTTTATAAGTATACACGGTAATGAAGACAAAGTCAATGAATTTATAAAAACAAACCGTTAATATTTTGTAAAATACAGACAAAGCCCTTTAGGTCACCTCATGCTCGATCCTGACAAAAGGGGTTGATTTTTTTTGCGGGATGTTGTATACTGGAAAAAAATCAACAAGGTCGGCGTCTCGCGCCTTTGTATTTCTCTTTGTTTACTGAAAGGAGTTTTTATGAAAATCGGCCTTATCAGTCGTTGGCATGTTCACGCCAATGAATACGCGCATCATGTTCAAAAGTTTCCCGGCGCAGAAATCAACGCCGTATGGGATGAAAGTAGGGCGCGTGGCAGCCAATGGGCCAAAGAATTGAATTGCCGTTATTATGGCGATTATTCTTCTTTTCTTTCCTCCGATATTGATGCCGTGGTGGTAGCATCGCCTACCTCGATGCATCCGCATCTCTTAGTAAAAGCCGCTCAGGCGGGAAAGCATATTTTTTGTGAAAAAGCCTTGACGATCACTTATACCGATGCTTTGCGCGTTAAAAAGGCAATTGAGGAAAATCATGTCAATTTTGCGATTTCGTTTCCGCATAAATCCCGGCCGGAATTGCTGTATGCCAAAGAAGCGATAGAAAGCGGCCGCCTCGGCAGGATTACTTATGCCAGAGTTCGCAATGTACACAACGGCGCTGTGGCGGATTGGCTGCCTTCCTATTTTTATGATCCGGCGCTTTGCGGCGGCGGCGCCATGATTGATCTCGGCGCGCATCCCATGTACACCTTGCCGTGGCTTCTTGGGCGTCCCTTGTTTGTACAATCGCAATTTTCGGATTTTACCCATCGCGGCGTCGAAGATAACGCCGTCTCTATGATAGAATTTGAAAGCGGCGCCGTCGGTATTTCCGAAACGGGATTTGTTTCGCCGTTCGATCCCTATACCTTGGAGATCAGCGGGACAGAAGGGTATCTTTGCGTGCGTGGGAATCAAGTGGAATTGGCAGATTCCTCTACGGGTGGAAAACTATCATGCGTCACAAATATGCCTGATGCCAAACCAAGCCCCATCGTGCAGTGGTTGGCCTGGTGCAATGGGACAGGGGAAAAGCCGGAAGGCATTTTGATAGAGGATGCCGTTGCGCTTGTCTCGCTGACCCATGCGGCATATCAGGCATTTAGAACAGGAGATAAAACTTATGTTACCGTTTGAGATCCATTTTCGCAGCGCCGTGTTGAGCGATCTTGAGGCGATTATGGCACTTTTTGAGGAGGCTAAAAAACTGATGCGCCAGCAGGGACTGGAGCAATGGCAGGACAGCTATCCGGAAGAAGAGATTCTGCGCCAAGATATCACCGAGGATTGCGGTTATGTTTTGACGCACGAGGGAGAGATTGTTGGCTATTTTGCCTTTTCCACCGCCCATGAACCGGCATACGATTTTGTGGAAAACGGCGCTTTTCGGGAAGAGGGAAAAGCGGGCGTTGTCCACCGTGTGGTGGTTTCCCAAGCCGTGCGGGGACATGGATTGGGCAGACGGATCTTTGACTATGCCATCAAGTTGGCGCACATTGAATTATGTGTCACTGTTCGTTGTGATACCCACGAAAACAACCGCGCCATGCGCGGACTTTTGGCCAAATGCGGTTTTGCGTCGTGCGGTGTGGTATATTATCAGCGAAACGGCACATCGGTCAAACGGGTTGTTTATGATATTCTGATCTGAAAATGACAGAAGGAATCACGGCTTTTCTTCTTTGACGGCGTCATGGATAACGGCGAGAAGGTGGCGTGAAGGATCGCAGCTATGCTCCCAATACATAACGCCGGCAAGTTTATGCTTTTTCACATAAGCGATTTTTTCGCGGATGGAACTCTCATCATCATAAGAGATCAGGGTCTCTCCGTTGAACAGATATGGCGCATGGCAGGTTTCGTCCCAATAACGGACAAAACCGTTTCTCCCAAGATACTGTGCGCTGATTTCGCCGTAAGTAGGGCCATAATCTCCTGGTACTTCACTTTTTTGCCAGAGGCCGTGATTGCTTTTCGATATTACTTTCGTCCACATACGGGAGTAAAAGGCAATGCCGATTACAATTTTTTCAAGCGGTACGCCTGCCTTATGAAAAATATTGACCGAGTGTTCAACAGAACGGTAAGCTCTGGGGAGGTCGCACGAAGCGGGCAACAGATTGGTGTGGTGTCCTGTCACAGTATCGCCGCAGCCGCGCATGTCATAGGTCATCAGAGAAATATAGTCCAAAAGAGGGGCGATTTGCTCCATTTCGGTGTGTTCAATAAAATAACTGTCACATCCGGCGGCGATTGTGAGCATGAGATGGCGGTCTGTCTCTAAAATATCCAACGCGTTTCTGAGTTCTTTGAGCAAAAGGGTGAAATTTTCTTTGTCTTTGAAAGAGGCGTCGATGCCGGCCCAATCGATGCCGGGGTATTCCCAATCGATATCGATGCCGTCCAGATCATAACGGCGGACGGCGTCAAGACAGGAATCGATGAATCGGCGGCGCCGTGATTGATCCGCCGACATGACAGAAAACCCGCCCGCACCCCATCCGCCAATAGAAAATAAGATACGAAGCTCGGGATTGGCGCGACGCAGACGCGGAAGATGGACAAGATTTTCGGGATGATCAAAGCGGAACACGCCATCGGGGCAAGTTGCGAAAGCGATGTTGATGATATCCAGTTTTCGTGCGTCGTCATCTGTCGTGTTTTTTAATTCACTATGCGTAATATAAGCTGCTTTAATCATAAAAAGTACCTCTGTTTGATAGAGTTTTTGGGGAGAAAGGGTGATTGATATTTATGACAAAAATCATAGGAGACGCCTTACCGAACATTCCGTGGCAGGATAAACCCACCGCATGTCATGAGCCAATTTGGCGCTATAGCGGTAATCCGATCATTCAAAGGCACGGAACCGTGATTGCCAACAGCATTTTTAACAGCGCGGTGGTTCCGTTCAAGGATAGCTTTGCCGGCGTATTTCGCTGCGATGATCGTGCCGTAACGATGAATTTATATGTCGGTTTTTCTTCGGACGGACTCGATTGGGAGATTTCGGATACCCCGATTGTTTTTTCTGGCGAAAAAGCTGTTACGGCCGTTGAATATCGCTATGACCCGCGCGTCACAAAAATAGGGGATCGGTATTATATCACTTGGTGTAACGGTTATCACGGTCCGACGATCGGCATCGGGTATACTGATGATTTCAAGCATTTTGTGCAGTTGGAAAACGCTTTTCTTCCGTTTAACCGTAATGGCGTTTTGTTTCCCCGAAAAATCAGGGGCAACTACTATCTGCTTTCCCGCCCCAGCGATAATGGCCATACGCCGTTTGGCGATATTTTTGTCAGCGAAAGCACCGATCTTGTATACTGGGGACGGCACCGGTTTGTTTTCGGTACGGCTCCGTTTGCATCGAGCGGGTGGCAATGCACCAAGGTCGGGGCAGGCCCTGTGCCGATCGAAACAAGCGAAGGATGGCTTTTGCTCTATCATGGCGTCATCAATACCTGTAACGGTTTTGTCTATCGTATGGGTGCGGCGCTTCTTGACAGAGAGCATCCTGATCAAGTACTATGCCGTACAAAATATTATATCATGGGTCCGGAGATGCCGTATGAACAATGCGGCGATGTGCCGAATGTGGTGTTTCCGTGCGCCGCGCTGGCCGACGCCAACACAGGCCGGATTGCGATCTATTACGGCTGTGCCGATACCGTGACAGGGGTGGCTTTTACCACAGTGGATGAATTGATTTCGTTCATGAAAAGCCATAGTATTTAAAAATCGGCAATGTTATTATAACGGATTTGGATTCCTTTTGTCAAGAATGATGTCGCATGAAGCGATGGATTCTTAAAAATGTCCCGTGCAAAACCGAATTTTTTCTTGTACCCGCCGTGATCCAAGGAAAGGGAACGGCGGGTGCTTTTTTATTTTTTTCTTGCTTTTTATTGGTACGCGTGGTATAATATGAGAGTCAATATCAAATTCGCGATTTTTAATGGGGATCAGGTGTTTCTATGGCGCTGCTTACTTGCCAGAATATTTCACTTGCCTATGAAAGACATACCGTTCTTTCGGAGTTGTCATTTCAGGTTCATGCCGGAAACTATCTTTGTATCATCGGCGAAAACGGCTCCGGCAAAAGTTCTTTAATCAAAGCCATTCTTGGTTTGATTCCGACGGTAAATGGGACGATCTCCTTGGGAGAGGAACTTTCCAAACACGAAATTGCCTATTTGCCTCAGCAAAACGCGGCGCAGAAAGATTTTCCCGCCAGCGTTTATGAAGTGGTGCTTTCCGGCCGTCTTTCTTCTAAGCGCTTTTTTTCCTTTTATTCGCGTAAGGATAAACAAGAAGCGGAAGCGAATATGGAGCGGCTCGGGGTCTTGTCTTTGAAGGACAAGTCCTTCCGGGAGCTTTCCGGCGGTCAACAACAGCGCGTCCTTCTGGCAAGAGCGTTTTCCACGGATATGAAACTTTTGATTGTAGATGAGCCGACAGTCGGTCTGGATGCGTATGCAACAGCTGAATTGTACCGCATGATAGCCGAAATCAATGCGTCTGGTGTGGCCGTTATCATGGTAACGCATGATGTGGAAGCGGCAAAAAAATACGCTACGCATATTCTCTATTTACAAAATAAGCCCCTGTTTTTTGGCAGTAAAAAGGATTATTTTTCCGGAAATCACGGAGAAAGTGAGGAAAACAGGGATAATGCTTGACTATTTGAAAATACTTTTTTCCGGCAATATTTTGTGGTATGCGCTGATTGTTGGTTGTTTGCTTTCCATGACAGCCGCTCTGCTTGGCGTGACGCTCGTTCTGAAAAAATATGCCATGATAGGGGATGGGCTTTCTCATGTTTCTTTCGCGGCGCTTTCGGTCGCCGTTGCAACCGGTCAGTCGCCTATGGCTTTTTCCTTGCCGGTGGTGGCTTTGACCGCTTTTCTTCTTCTTCGCTTAAGCGAAGGGAGTAAGATCAAAGGAGATGCCGCCGTTGCCGTGGTTTCGGCAGCGGCCTTGGCCATCGGCGCCATTGCCGCGCGCGGAAGTAATATTGATATTGAAAGCTATATGTTCGGCAGTATCGTGGCCGTCAATTTGAGTGATGTGATTTTGACCGCGCTTCTTGCCACAGCGGTTATAGCCATTTATGTTTTGTTTTATAATAGAATTTTTGCTATCACTTTTGATGAAACTTATGTGAAAGCAGGCGGCGGGCATACTTGGCTTTATAATGCGATCATGGCGCTGCTTACGGCGCTGGCAGTTGTTGTGGGGTTACGCTTGGTAGGCGCACTTTTAATTTCCGCGTTGATTATTTTCCCGGCGCTGACTGCCATGCGCTTATTCAAGAGTTTTCGGAAGGTTGTCATCGCCGCCGCAGTAATAGGCGTTGTTTCATTTTTGACGGCATTGTTCGTGAGCGTTTTGCTGGATGCACCGACCGGTGCTTGTGTGGTTCTTTTTGATCTGGTGATTTTTGGCATGGCTTCCTTGATCCATTGGCGCAAAACTGCTTGAATTTGTGTGTTTTATTCAAAAAACATTCGATAAAACGAAATGAGTTGTGATTTTTTGTCGATTGTTTTTACATCTGTTTTATGGTATTATGAAAATACCGATTTATCAGAGCGACCTGCTTCGGCGCCCGGTTCTGTTTCAGAAGTTTTTCCGCTTGCAGAATAAAAAAGGAGCTGACTCTTTGTGGAGATAATAATCAAATTGATAGGCGGCCTTGCCATATTTTTATACGGCATGTCGGAAATGAACCATTCGGTACAGCGCGTTTCCGGCAATCGGCTGGAACGCGCGCTTGCCAATATGAGCAGCAATCCTTTGAAGGGGATTTTTCTCGGCATTGTGATTACGGCTATTGTGCAGTCTTCGTCAGCCAGTACCGTGATGGTAGTTGGTTTTGTCAACTCCGGTATGTTGACGCTGAACCAGGCAACCAGCGTTATCATCGGCGCCAATGTGGGGACGACCATTACCTCATGGCTTTTGTCGGTAGCGGGGATCAGCAGCGACAATGTCTTTTTGTCGCTTTTTAAACCAGATTCGCTTGGTTTTCTCTTGGCTATTTTTGGCGTGATCATGCTGCTTTTTTTAAAAAATCGCAGGAAAAAGCAGGTCGGCACGCTTTTGATTTCTCTTGGACTGATTCTGATCGGTCTGACAATGATGAGCGACGCTTTGAGTCCTGTGGCGGAAATGCCCGCATTTAAAAACGCACTGACTTATTTCAGCAATCCTTTTCTCGGATTTTTTGTGGGGTTGGTGCTGACCGCTGTGATTCAGTCGTCGGCCGCCTCAATCGGTATTTTGCAGGCAATCGCGATCGCTTCTACGGCATCTTCTTCCTTGACAATCGGTATCGTGGTTCCCTTGGTACTGGGTACTCATATCGGAACCTGCGTTACGGCTATGTTGTCCAGTCTCGGCACCGGCGTCAATGCACGCCGCGCCGCTTTGATCCATCTCTATTATAATATTATTACTTCGGTTGTTCTCCTTGCCGGATTTGAACTTGTAACCAATATTTTCTTTAAGGATTTTCTTGAAAAAACGGTGACATCGCCGGCGGAAATCGCCATGATTCACACCGTCACGAGTTTGCTCGGCGCCTTGATGATGCTGATGTTTTCACGCGCCCTTACGCGTCTGGCTGAACTCTCGGTTCGTGAAAAAGTAAATGAGGACCTGAAGTATCTTCCCGATGACCATTTCTTGTCCTCGCCGGTGGTAGCATTAGGGCAAAGCCGTCAGGCGCTTCACCGCATGGCGGAAATGGCAAGAGACAATATTTTTGCCGCGATGAATCAAATCAAAGAATATTCGTCGGCGGTGGCTTTGGAAATTGAAAACAGAGAAGAATTGATCGACACCTATGAGGATAAACTCAGTACTTTCTTGGTGAAACTGTCAGAATCCAATTTGGGCGTTTCGGAAAGCCACGAAGCCGCAAAGTTTCTTCATATTATCGGCGATCTTGAACGCATCTCCGACCATGCGGTCAATATACAGGAATCGGCCGAGGAGATCACCGACCGAAAAGTGTCCTTTTCTCAGGTGGCCAGTGGAGAGTTGGATGTGATGATGGAAGCGCTACACGAAATGATGGATATTACGGTGAAATCCTTTATCGAAGAAGACTATGCTTTGGCCGGGCATGTGGAACCCTTGGAAGAAGTGATCGATGAACTGAAGGCGCAAATCCTGAACAATCATATCAGTCGTGTTCAGAGCGGCGACTGTTCTATCAAAAACGGCTTTATCCTCAATGATATTCTCACCAACTTTGAGCGTGTCTCCGATCACTGTTCCAATATTTCGGCCTGTTTCCTCCGGGCGGACCGCGCCTTTGACTTTCACGAATATCGCAACCATGTCAAGGGCGGTCAATATGACGATTTTTCCGGACAGGTTCATTCTTACGAGGAAAAGTATATCAGCCGACTTTGAAATATTAGACTCCCATCAAAAACAGAGGGCGTGACGGTTATCCGTCACGCCCTCTGTTTTTGATGAATCAATTATTGTGATTTTTACTGTAATTACGCGCAAGGCCGCCCTCGGAGGTTTCACGGTATTTTCTGTTCATATCGAGGCCGGTTTCGTACATGGTGCGAATGACTGTATCCAAGGATACCTTGCGGGAATTGGTCAGAAAGTTAGCCAAAGAAAGCGCGTTGATTGAGCGCATCGCGGCCACGGCGTTCCGTTCAATGCAGGGAATCTGGACAAGTCCGTTGATGGGATCGCATGTCAGCCCGAGATGGTGTTCCATGGCCACTTCCGCGGCGTATTCAATCTGATCTAATCCCATTTCAAAAAGTTCCGCCAGCGCTGCGGCGGCCATGGAGCAGGCCGATCCGATCTCGGCCTGACAGCCGCATTCAGCGCCGCTGATCGAAGCGTTGGTTTTAATCAAGTTGCCCACGATACCGCCGGCGGCCAAGGCGCGCCAGATCTGCCTGTCCGAAAAGCCTCTTGTTTCCTGCATGTATTTCAGGACGGCGGGGAGAACGCCGCAGGCGCCGCAAGTGGGCGCCGTGACAATAACGCCGCCCGATGCGTTTTGCTCACTGCTGGCAAAGGCATAGGCACAAACAATCCTGTTTTCTTTGGTCTGGGCGGATTCATCGATGTGGCGTTGATTAAAGAGATAATTGGCTTTGCGCTGCGTTCCAAGCCCACCCGCTAAAACGCCGGTAACGGTCAATCCGTCGTTGATGGTATTCTTCATTTGTTCCCAAATCGAGGCGAGGTAATCCCAGATGGCTGCTCCCTCGAATTTTTCAACATAATCCGGGAGGCGCAGACCGTTACGCATACAGAAATCCGAGATTTCGGAATAGCTGGCGTGAGGATAAATGCCGGTGGGAATATAAGGTTCTTCGCCCTCAAATACGATGGTGCCGCCACCGGTGCTGTAAACATATTTGTCATCCAGAAGCGTTTTTTCCTGAAAGACTTCAATCCGCATGGTATTCGGGTGTTTTCCCGGGAGATATTCCTTTACAAAAAGAACAGTGACGGGGATGGGTTTTAGCGTTTTTTCAATGACGACATCGGTGAGATGTCCTTTCCCGGTCATGGCCAACGATCCGTATAAGGTAACCCGGAACGCTGTGGCGGACGGGAATCTTTTTTTCATGATCTTGCAGGCTCGCTCCGGTCCAATGGTATGGGAAGAGGAGGGGCCGCGCCCGATTTTATAAAGTTCTTTCAGAGATTGCACAGAATCACCTCGTGGCTGATTGATATCGGCTTTATCCTACCACATTTTGTTGCGTTTGTCAATTCAGTTGACGGCGTTTTTCAAATTCCCGTGCTACTGTATGAACATTTGACAAACCGTGAAAAACATAGTATAATGCATCTGATCTACAAATCAGGAGTGATGTCGCGTGATTGCCGTATCTTGTGAAAATCTTTGTCTGTCATTTAACGAAGAGACTCTTTTTGAAAATATTTCTTTCGCTCTCAATGAAGGGGACAAGCTGGGAATTGTCGGTGTAAACGGGGCGGGGAAAAGTACCTTGTTCCGCATTATTGCCGGACTTTTGGAGCCTGACCAAGGCGCCGTGTATCTTTCGCGGGATAAAACCATCGGATATTTGTCTCAAAATCCCGATTTTGAGAGCGACAATACCGTACTCGGCGAAATGATGGAGGCCTACAAGGCGCTTATTGCGGAAGAAGAAGCACTGGAGCAAATGCGGCTTAGCGCGGAACATGGGAATGTTAATGCGGCCATGCAGTATCCCGCGCGGTATGAGTCTTTTATCGCACGGGGCGGATTGGAGTATAAAGCCAGGGCGCGTTCGGTTCTTGAAAAGCTCGGCTTTGATGAAGCATATCATAACATGCCGATTCGCGCCCTCTCCGGTGGACAAAAAACCAGGATCGCTCTGGCAAGACTTTTGCTGACAGAGCCGGACATCATTTTGCTGGATGAACCGACCAATCACCTCGATCTTGAAAATATCGAATGGTTGGAGAAGTATATCGCGGCCACGAAAAAAACGGTATTGCTTATTTCTCACGACCGTCTTTTTCTGACTCGTACGACCAATAAAACATTGGAGCTGTTTGACAAACACGCTAAATTGTATGACGGCAATTATGATATTTTTGCCGCCAAAAAGAAAAAAGAACGGGAGATCCAAGCGCATCAGTATAAAAATCAGCAAAAGGAAATCGCAAGGCTCGAAGCGCATATCGAACAACAGCGCCGATGGGGGAGGGAAAAAAATATTATCAAAGCCGAAAGCAGTCAGAAACGGTTGGACCGCATGGAGCGGATCGATGCGCCCAAAGCCGATCCTGACGCCATCCGGTTTCAATTCAAAGCCGCTTTGGCGAGCGGAAACGATGTCCTTTCGGTAAAGTCACTTTCCAAAAGCTATCCGGTCAAGCCTTTGTTTGACGGTGTCAATTTTGAACTGAAAAAAGGCGATCGTGCCGTCATTATCGGTCCGAACGGATGCGGTAAAT
>CANQXN010000036.1 GCA_947627815.1 uncultured Clostridia bacterium
TGAAGGAGCGGGCCAAGCAGATCGCCGGGACGCTCTCGGGCGGCGAACAGCAGATGCTCGCGATGAGCCGGGCGCTGATGTCCCAGCCCCGCCTGCTTTTGCTCGACGAACCGAGCATGGGGCTTTCCCCCCTCTATGTCAATACGATTTTCGATATGATACAGACGGTCAACCGCGAGGGGACGACGGTTCTTTTGGTGGAACAAAACGCGAAAAAGGCGCTTGAAATTTCCAATCGCACTTATGTGCTGGAAACCGGCGTGATCACCAAGGAAGGCACCGGCGCCGCCTTGATGGCCGACGATGCCATCCGCCGCGCCTACCTCGGCGAATGAGATGAGATGAGGCTATTTTCAACGGCTCTCTTGTGGCTGTTTTTGAAAGGTTGTCTTAAAAAGCTGCCTTAAAAAGTTCGCTTGAACGGCTGTCTCAAAGGTTTTGCCTTTGAGACAGCCGTTTTTTGTCTTGCTTTGTCCGCCGTGCGGCAAGCAAGCCCGAGGCAAGCGCATTTTTTACTCTTTTTCATCGAAAAGTGTCAAAAAAGCGCGTGAAAAAACCGACTCTACAATTTGGAGAGTTTCCAAAAAAGCACTCTCGCGGCGCGAGAGCGGGGTGTAGAGGCGCTTTTTTGCTTCTTTCCTTGACCCGCCCGCCTTTCCGGGGTATAATGAGAGCGTGGTTTTCAAATGCAATTACGCGCCCCTCACGGCGGTTTGGTTTGTCAAACAGTCTTATCAGACAGCCGCCGCCCGTCGGGAACCGAGAGAAAGGAAACGAGCCGATATGAACGAAAACAATCTTACCGAAACCAAACAGCAAAGGCCGGTGGTGCCGATCTTTTTTGCCGTGGATGACTGTTACGCCCCCTATTTAGCGGTAGCCATCCGCTCTTTGATCGATAACGCCTCCCCGGATTTTGATTATCATATCCATATCCTCATCGACCAACTGAGCGAGCGCCACCGCGCGAACCTCACCGCCATGGCAAACGATCATGTATCCGTCAATTTTGTCAATGTCAGGGAAAAACTCGACGCGTTGGGCAACATTCTTCATCTGCGCGACTACTATACCAAGGCGACCTATTACCGCTTTTTCATTCCCGACCTGTTCCCGGAATACAGCCGCGGGATCTATCTTGACTGCGACATCGTGGTCAAGGGCGACATTTCCGAGCTTTACACCATGGACACCGGCAACGCCCTTGTGGCAGCCGCGCTCGAAGAAGTGATGCTTCGCTATCCCTGCTTCGGCGAGTATGTGGAAGTGGTTCTGAATGTGCCGGTCAACGAGTATTTTTCCGCCGGCGTTCTCGTCCTGAACCTCGACGCTCTGCGCGAAATGCACATCGAGCAGGCCTTTGTCGAGCTTCTCTCCCGCCGCAAATTCCGCGTGACGCAGGATCAGGACTATCTGAATGTCCTCTGCCACGGCAAGGTGGCCTATCTTTCCTCCGCCTGGAACAAGACGGCCTTCCCCGACGCGGTCGACGATTCGCCTTCCATCATTCATTACAAGATCAACTGGAAGCCCTGGCATTACAAGAACACCGCTTTTGAAGAGTATTTTTGGAAATACGCGGCCATGACGCCCTATTACGACGAAATGATGGCCATGCGGGACAATTACAGCGCCTCTGAAATCGAGCGCGACACCAAGCAGTATGAATCGCTGGTCGAGCTGGCGCTCCACGACACCCGCGAGTACAAATACGGCCCCACCTTTGAAAAAGACGGCGTCACGCTCGAGCAGGCGCAGGATCGGTTAGAGGTACTCGACCGCATCCGGGAGTATGAAAAACAGGGCTATTTTGACCGAGATGTCGAAATCGACCCCCCCACGCGGCCGCTGGAGCCGGGGGAAGTCGATTATCTCGGCGAGAAGTGGACCTCCCGTCTTGCCACCAAAATCGCCAACCGCGCCGCCCGCAACTATTTTGAGGGCTGCATCAAGCGGGGCGAGCTTGTGATCAAGGAGATCAAGGGCATTGAAAATTATGTCGCGGTCAAGGATCAGGGCGCGCTGATCACCGCCAACCACTTCAACGCTTTTGACAACTACGCCGTTTACAAGGCCATTGAGCCTTATCTCGGCAAGGGCAAGTATCTCTACAAGATCATTCGCGAGGGCAACTATACCTCCTACAAGGGGCTGTACGGTTACTTCTTCCGGCACTGCAACACCCTGCCGCTTTCCTCGAAAATGTCCACCCTGCGCGAGCTGATCGACAGCGTTCAGATCCTTTTGGAGCGCGGGGAAAAGATTCTGATCTATCCCGAGCAGGGCATGTGGTGGAACTACAGAAAGCCCCGCCCGCTGAAACTGGGCGCTTTCCGCTTTGCCGCCAAGGCCATGGTGCCGGTGGTGCCGATGTTCATTACCACCGAGGACACCGATACCGTCGGCGCGGACGGGTTTGCCATCAAGGCCTACACCGTTCATGTGCTGCCCGCGATTTTCCCCGACCCCAACAAGAATGTGAGAGAAAACACCAAGGCGATGTGCCTGGAAAATTACCGCCTCTGGAAAGAGACCTATGAGGCGGTGTACGGCGAGCCTTTGTCGTACAGCACGCTTACCGAGGTGGAGCCTTGCTCTATCTGATCCTGATTCCGGCATCCGGCGCGCTTCTTTTGTTCGGCAATTTCTTCGCCGGAGGCGATTTGACTTGGGCGGCCTTCGGGTGGGAATTTGCCCGGGTGGGCGCCGCTATGGCCGGCGCGTTTGCCATTGACGGCCTTTTGGCGCTCCTCATTCGCCGCCTGCCGGCGCGCTGGTTTGCGCCCCTCGCCCCTCTTTTTAGCGTGGGCAAGCGGGAGCTGAAACTCTATCGCTTTCTGCGCCTGCCGGCTTGGAAAAACGGCGTGCCGGAATGGGGCGGCTTTACCTCCTTCCGCAAGAACCGCTTGGCTTCGCCTTCCGATCCCGTCTATCTCGCCCGCTTTCTTTTGGAGTCCAATTACGGCGTGGCCATTCATCTGGCCGGCGCGTTGGCGGGCTTTGCTTTGCTGGCGGTGCCGTTTGTGAACGCCCGCCTTTCGGTGGCGCTGCCGGTGGCGTGTCTCAACGCCCTGTTCAGCTTGATGCCGATGATGATTCTGCGCTTTCACACCCCGACCTTGCGCCGCCTCTACCGCCGCGCTGTGAGGAGGAGTACGGTCGTGGAGAAACTTTCTTGAAAGAAAGTTTCTCCATACCTCTTCAAAGAACTTTAAAAAGGAATAAAAAGGAATAAAAAAGAATAAAAAAAGATCCGACCGAAAGGCCGGATTTTTTTGTAAAATATATTTTCCCCTTTTTTAAAGTTTCAGGGGGTCCGGGGGGACTTTTCAAAGTCCCCCCGGGGGAAAGTCCCTTTGTTTTTCGGGGGTTCGGGGGGACTTTGAAAAGTCCCCCCGAAAAATATTATCTCATAAATCCCGCGTTTACGAGGGCGGCGTTGTCGCAGGTGATGCCGTCGCCGGCGTCGCCGAAGACGATACGGATCTGCTTGGCTCCCTCGGGCAGGGCGATGTCGATCTGTTCAAACTCGCCGGGGGTCAGGCGGGCGGTCTGGGCGAGCAATTTGCCGTCCACATAGACCGAAACCACGATAGAAGCCTTGTGATTGTCGGCGGCGTTGTTGTAGACCGAGTCGTCGATGCCTGCCATGCCCACAAAGCGGGAAGCGCCCTGCGGAATGTTGTAGACAAAGGCAGCGTTCGCGTTGGCGCTGATCCCGTGGGAAAACTTGGTGCCATTGGAAGAAGTGGTGCCGCCCAAAGAAAGCGTGGTGTTGTTCATGCTCTTGTCCACATAAGGCGAACCCCAGTCGGTGGTGGCGCTGACATAGTCGCTGCCGAGGTAAATGTCAGGCACAAGCGCCGATACCGAAGTGCGAACCGCGACGGTGTAGCGGTATACCGTCGAAACAGCGCCGTCAGGCGCGATGGCGACGACCGAAACGACCGTCTTTTTGGTAAAGGTAAGCGGCGCCGTGTAGAGCGTAGACGAGGCGGTCGGCTCGCTGCCGTCCAGCGTGTAATAGAGCTTCGCGTCGGCGCGGCCGGCGGTGAGCGTCAGGGTCGTGCTGCCGTTTTCGTAGGTGAGCTTGGAAGTCACGCCGTTGTAGGAAAGGTCGCTGAAATGGCAGGACAGAGCCGTACCGGCGCCGTCCCCCGAAACGATGGCTACCCGCAGCGTGCAGGAAGCGCGCAGGGTGATCTTGCCGCCTTCTACAGAAAGCGCGGTGGAGCTTGTCATGGGATCGGAGCCGTCCAGCGTGTATTTCACGACCGAGGTGTCGGACGCGGTGGTGACGGTGATAGGATCGCCGATTTCGCCGCCGTATTGCGAGAGCGAAAGCTTGGTCAGCTGGAACACATAGCCGCAGGCGGCGGGCAGGGAATCGATCGTGATGGCGTCGGCGGAAGTGACAAGTTGCTCGATTTTGACCTTCTGGCTGGTGGACTTGTCAACAAAGCCAGTGAGGAGGTAGGAACCTTCGCCCAAAAAGGAGAGATCGATGCTGATGTTCTTGCGAGAGGAGACGGTGACGCCGCCGATGTACCAGACGCCGGAAGCCTCCTTGGCCACCGAGAGATAGGAACCGATGGCGCCGTCTAAAAACACCGTGCGATCCCAGACGGTCGGAATCGCCTTGATCAGCTCGCGCGCCGGACTTTTCAGCATGTCCACGGGATCGGTGGCGATCACCATCAGGGGAGAATCGAGAAAGACGAGCGAGGCGATCTGCATGGCGGTGTTCACATCGGGGGTGAAATCGGCGTGGCCGGCGAGATAGCGGGTGTAATATTGGCTGGTGAAATAGCGCGCCTGCGCCTGCAGATTTTCCCGCGCCATGTTTTCCAGCCCGCGAATGCCCTCCCGCGAAAGCTCGTTGGGATAGACCGCCGAAAGGCCGGTCGGCTTGGCGGCGCCGTGGAAATTGACGACGAGTTTGTTCTGGATCGCCGCTTCCAACACGGCGCGCTGGAGGTTTAGCGTCGCCTGCCGTGTCTCGGGATTGAAGAAATCGAGCTTGACGCCCGCAAGGTGCAGGGAAGAGATCTTGGCTAAAATCGATTTGGCCTGGGCGGCGTTGCCGATCTGATAGCCGTTGTGGCCGCCGGTGGCATAGCACCAGAGGAGCTGTTTGACGCCGAGTTCCTCGCCCATGCGCCCCAATTGAAGCAGCGAAGCCTCGCTGTCGGTCCAGGAGGGATAGCCCTCGTCGATGATGTTGTAGAGAAAGCCTAACCGGGCGGCGTTCAGGGTGTATTCGATCTGCGGCTCAAAGGGAACGCCCCGGTCGTTGATCCAGGACCAGACGCTCTTGCCGGGGGTGACATAGGAGGTGTCGCCGTGTTCCGGCAGGACGCCGTCCATGCCGAGGGTCGTGTGATAGATGTTGACATTGGTGACAATGCCGGCAAGGTCGGGGGCGTAATTGACCATTCGCCAGCCGCTGCAAATTTCGCCGGCGGCGCTGAAGGCGTCAAAGGCCGTGCCGTTTGTCCAGGAGCCTGAAATGGCGAAGGTGTTGTTCGAGCCTGTCGAAACAAAGTTGGTGCCGATGTAGTTTTCGGCCACATAGCCCTCCAAAAGGACGAGATAGCCTTTGCCTTCCGAAAGCTCAAAGGTCATGGGGCCGTTGAGTTTTTCATTTGTGGAAAGCCGGTTGTAGGTGTAGCCTGCGATCTCCGACTCGTAGCAGTCGCTGCCCTTGCCGCAAAAGACTTTGTCAAAGGCGGGCAGAGCAAACTGCGCGACTTCGCTTTTCACGGTGCGGCGCGCGCCGGTGTCGGGCAGGCGGTAACGGAAGGCCACGCCGTTGTCATAGAGCTTGATCTCCATATAGAAGGTATACCCGTCTTTGTCAAGCGTCAATGTGGCTGCCACGCAGTCGTCGGTGAGGGTGGAGAAATTGCCCAAAAAGGGATAGGAAGCGTTGATGTGCTTGGCCGAGAGCGCCGAGAGGGAGGCGCCGGTCAGGGTGGTCGTGCCTACCTGAATGTTCAGGGCGGAGGGATTGACGAGGCTGTCCTCCCCGTGGGTCAGCGTGTAGGAATAGTTGCCGTCCGCATCGGCTGAGACGGTCATCACCATAGCGCCGTCAAGGGAAGTGATCACGGCCTTGGCGCCGTCTTCGCTTTTTTCAAGGCGCGCGTGTTCTTCTTCGTTAAAAGAAGGCGATGTCGGGGGATCCGGCTCTTCGGTTGACGACGGGCTGTCGGAAACGGCTCCTTCTGTGGAGACGCTGTCGGAAGACGAAGTGTCAACTGTCGTGATTTCGCCGCCGCACGCGGCGAAAAGCGGCAGGGTCAGACAGAGAAGCAGGAGAAACGAGAGCAGTTTTTTCATACAGGCATCCTTTCTGGCGCGCGGCTTTTTTGTGCCGCGCCGGTGTCCGATATAGGCCGGAATTATGTCAAAACGCGGGTGCTGTCCGCCGTCTTTGTTCTCATTATACCATAAATCCGCAAGGCGGGCAACAGGTTTTGCAAAAAAAGGCCGGCGGGCGGCGCTTGACAAGTAGACGGGGGAATGGTATAATGAACGGGAAAAAGCGCAACCGAGAGGGAGAGACACTATGAGGCAAGTAAAACCAACCGATCCCGACTTTTCCCCCGACAGGGTCGAACCCCGCCGGCATCCGAAAACCCGCAAAGCCATACCTGTGCTTCTTCTTTATGTCGGCTTTTGCCTGTTTACCGCCGTGATGCTCTTTATCCGGGTGGCGGGCGGCCAGTGGAAGGAGGCCTGCCTCTGCGCCGTCGCCCTCGGCTGTTTTGCGCTGCCGGCGTTAATCGAAAAAATCTGCCGTGTGCGCCTGCCGGCGCCCTTGGAAATCATCGCGCAGATCTTTATTTTTGCGACCTTGGTTTTGGGCGAGCTTTTCAAACTGTACATTCGTATTCCCTTTTGGGATAACCTGATGCATTTTATCAGCGGATTCATGTTCGCCGCCTTCGGGTACTGCTTGGTGGATGTCTTTTCGCGCAAGGGCAACGCCCGCCGGATGGTGTCGCCCGCCTTTCTCACCTTCGTCGCGGTGTGCTTTTCCATCGCGGTGAGCGTCTGTTGGGAGTTTTTCGAGTTTGCCGTGGACAATATCTGCCATATGGATATGCAGAAAGACACGCTGCTCCGTGGGTTTTCCACTTTCTTTTCGCAAAACGCCGCGACAACGCCCCTCACCCAATACGGCGATATCGCCAAAACCACGGTGGAGATGGCGGACGGGCAGCTTTTTGTCGTCGCCGAGGGGGGCTATCTCGACATCGGGCTTGTCGATACCATGTCCGATATGCTGATCCAGTTTCTCGGCACGGCGGTTTTTGCCGTGATCGGCATCTTAGACGCGAAATCGCACGGCAAGGGGCGCGTCGGCTCGCTCTTTATCCCCGTGCTTTGTGAGGAAACCGGCAAAGGCGAACAGGAGGAAGCCGGCAAAGGCGAACAAGGCGGGGAAAAGGAAAAAGAGCCTGTCCCGGCGGGGACGGCGGCGGGTAAGTCCAACCCCGCGCGGCAAGACCGATAAAAAGCGTGTCATACAAGAGAAAAAGCCTTGCTTTCAGAAAAATCTGAAAGCAAGGCTTTTTTTTGTAAAGCAAGAGGAGAAAAGCTTGCGTTTACAGCTTATTGAATCGTATTGTCGGTCAAAGGCTCTTCGCTCACAGCGGCTTCTTCGCCTGCCGCGTTGGGATTGTCTTTGGCATCATCTTCCTTGTAAAGATCGCAGTTGAGATCCCCGGGGAGGAGCTTTTCTTTTTTGACAAGGCTTCTCACCAAAAGTACCGCAAAGGCGACAGCACCGGCGATCACGGCCGCGAAGACGACGAGGTAAAGGATGCTCACATAAACACGACCGATCGAGTTGATGGCGTTGGGGAAAACGCAGAAGGTGATCGAGGCGCAGAGTGGCGGCAGGAGAGACGCTATGACGCTGTTGGTGTAGAGATACGCCATGACCGCGAAGAGCGGATAGGCGATAAACCAAAGGAGCAAAGCGCCCTGCGGCAGGCAGATGCGGACAAGATCGATGGCGGAAAAGCCATAGTTGCCCAGAGAAATGAGGGCAAAATCCAAACCGTACACCGCGTAGAACGCGAGCACCGGCAGGAGAATGCGCACCAGCTTGGGCGCCTTCATCTTCCGCAGGCAATAGCTGATAAAGGCGATGAGCACGGTGTCGGAGAAGGCGGCGGCGATAAGCAGCACCGTCCCCCAGGCAAAGGGAAGCGACATCATGCCGAACAAAAGCCCGATGCCGGTAAGCGCCAAGCAGACAGACAAGAGAATGATCCAGACCCTGCCGGCGGGGAAGAAAGGCTCAAACCCGAGGCGGTAAATGTCGCGGCTCTTGGTGACAAGAAGAATCATCGCCACGGCGGCAATGACACGGAAGAGGACGGAGAACACCCGGGTAAAGCGTGTCTGGCTTTCATTGAACAGCGTGCTGCGCAGTCCTTCGGTCGCAAGGTAAGCGCGGGAGGTATAGGCGCGCAGCTGCGTCGTGCCGTCCTGCTCCACCAAGCCGAGGATAAGACCGCTGCGGTCGAGATAGTCCACCACTTCTCTCAGGGGGACATTGTTATAAAATTTTGGCTCGGTCTGGCCGACGATGGTCTCGCTGACCACACTGCTGCCGTCCTGCACCCAGAGTTCGACCGGGGTATCGGGGCCGTAATCGGGCAGGCCGGGAATGTAAGTTCCCGAGACTTCTCCGGCGCTTGCCAGCCCTTCGGGAATTTCAATATAGGTGACGGAACGCTTGACTTGCACGCCGGCCTTGGAAAGGTCGTTGACATTGACATCAATGACAAACCCGAGCGAAAGCAGTACCGAGAAAAGCAGAACCGACGCCACAAGCATATAAATGAACCGGTGCTTTGCCAGATGCGCGACAACCTTTTTTTGAGAAGCGGGCGCTTTTTCCTTTTTGACGCTGGCAGTCTGATCCATAAACTATCCCACACTTTCTATTGGAATCGATACAGTATCATAGTATCACAATTGTATCGCTTTGTCAAGACCTGACAGCCAAAATGGTAGAAACTCTCTGAAAAATCGGCAGAATGTCCAACTTACTCTTCAAACGGCCGGACGCGCAGGACGGCGCCTATGCCCTCGGCTAAAGCGCGGCAGCGTTCCTGCTCCTCGGGTGTTGTGACTTTGTCCACCACGGTCAGCACCACACGCGGGACGAAAGAAACGCAGTCTTTGGCAAAAGCGAGCATGGCGTCATAGGCTCTGTCGCCGAATTTCGGCCGCACGAGGCGGGTGTATTCCTCTTTGTCGGGGGAGTTGAGCGAGATCGATACCGTGTCGATAAGCCCCGCAAGTTTCGGCGCGGTGCGTTCGCCGGCGATGAGATCGGCAAGGCCGTTGGTGTTGATGCGGATGGGCAGGGCGGGGCGGCGCTCTTTGATCTTGGCCGCCACCGCGAGCAGGACATCGAGGCGCTCGGTGGGTTCCCCGTAGCCGCAGAAGACCGCCTCGGTGTAGCTGTCAAGATCGCGTTTTTCGAGATCGGCGAGAATCTCGGATAAAGTCGGCTCATGATCCAGCCAGAGCGGGTCGGAGCCGTAAACGCCTTCGCCGTTCTGCCGCAGGCAGAAGGTACAGGCGCAGGGACAGCGGTTGGTGATGTTGAAATAGAGGCCGGTTTTGACCGGGTAAGTGATCGTCATCATGATCTTGTCTCCTTGGCGGTGTTTTTGGCGGGGGCGGGTGCCGCCGGCGCGAAAAAGCGTTTGATTTTCATGCGGTCGAGCGCTATGGCGGCGGCGATAAAGAGTGCGCTGCTCAGCGCCGATTGAATCAGATAGCCGGGGATGCCGGCGAGCGGGGCAACCCAGTTTTTGGTGATCAGGACTTCATAGAGATAATACCCGCCGGTGCAGAGCAGGGCGGAGGGGATAAGCCCGCAGGCGTTGCGCAGAGAGAGAATCTTTTTGCCGGTGCGGCAAAAGAAGAACACGGTGACGGCCTTGATGACGACGGTGGCGGGCGCCCAGATGGCAAAGCCTGTGGCGACATCGGCCAGAACCGCGCCCGCCGCCGAGGCAAAGACGGCATAGGGCCAGGGCAGAAGGCAGGCGGCAAGATAGATCAGCCCGTCCCCGACATGCGTATACCCTGTGTGGGTGGGAATGTGCAGATAAGCGGTGAAAAGAAAGATTAGCGCGGCGAAAACGCCGGTCAGGCAGAGCGTTCTGATAGCTTGGTGTTTCATTGTTTTCTCCTGTTCTTGTGGGATTAGGCGGAATGTCTATCAAAAAGTTACAGTTCGGTGAGAAACTCCTCAAAACAGAGGCCGTCTGTGAGGGGAAGATCGAGCGCCACCGCCCGGCGCAGGACTTTGGCGATAAAGGAGGAGGCGTGAACCACCGCTTCCGACAGGGGGCGGCTGTTCACCCGGTCGGCGGCTAAGATGGCGGAAAAGACATCGCCGGTGCCGGAGCGGCAGGGGCCGACCTTGTGTTCCTTCCAGAGAAAGGGCGCTTTGCCTCTTTCGTAGACAAAATTTTCCAAATCCTCCCCCCGGGCGATGCCCGAAATGACGATCTCCCCGGGGCCTTTGGCGGCGAGCTTTTCGCAAAGCGTTTGCAGAAAGGCTTCTTCGGGATCGGGGTCGTAAGGGGTGCCGGTGAGCAGGCAGGCCTCGGTCAAATTGGGGGTGATGAGATCGGCATAAGGCAAAAGCGCGCCCATGTTTTCGGCCAACGCCGGCGAGTAGGTCGGATACAGCTTGCCGTAGTCCCCCATGACGGGGTCGACCGTCACAAAGGTGCCGGGGCGGGCAAAGCGGGTGAAAAAGCGCTCGACCAGAGCGATCTGCGCGGGCGAACCGAGAAAGCCTGTGAGGATCCCCTCAAATTGAAGATCCAATTTTGCCCATTCATCCATGTAGGCGGCCATGGCATCGGTAAAATCCCGACAGAAAAAGCTGTCAAAGCCGGTGTGATCGGAAAAAATCGCCGTGGGCAGGGGACAGCATTGCAATTTCAGAGCCGAGATGATCGGCAGCGCCGCGGCGATCGAACAGCGCCCGAAGCCGCAGAAATCGTTGATCACGGCAATTTTTCTCTGTCGGTTGTGTGACATGGGACGATCCCTCCTTGACGATTTTTCTCCAGTATACAACAAATCTGGCTATATGAAAATAGCCAGATTTGAAAAAGTTTATATTACCAGACGGCATAGGACGCGCTTTGCGGCGGGCGCGGGCTTAGCCGGCACTTTCCTGTTTCAAGCGTTCCTTGTGGTATTGCAGGGTATAGAGGTCATAATAGCGCCCTTTTTGCGCCAAAAGCTCGTGATGGTTGCCCCGCTCGATGATGCGGCCGTGGGAGAGCATGAAGATCACATCGGCGTGCTGAATGGTGGAAAGCCTGTGCGCGACGATGAGCATGGTGCCGATGTTCATCATTTTTTCGAGAGAATCCTGAATGAGAACCTCGGTTTCGGTGTCGATGTTGGCGGTGGCCTCGTCGAGGATCAGGATCTCGGGCTTGTGAATGATGGTGCGGGCAAAGGAGAGAAGCTGGCGCTGACCGGCGGAGAAGTTGTTGCCCCGTTCCCGCACCGGCTCGTCCAAGCCTTCCGGCAGCCGGTCGATGAAGTGGTGCGCGTTGACATAGCGGCAGGCGGCAAGGACTTCCTCGTCCGGCACATTTTCCTTGCCCAAAAGGATGTTGGAGCGGATCGTACCCGAGAAGAGAAAGACATCCTGGAGCATCTCGCCGAAATGGGCGCGCAGGCAGGCAATTTTGATCTTGCGGATGTCGATGCCGTCCAGCGTGATGACCCCCTCCTGAATGTCGTAGTTGCGGCAGAGCAGGGAGAGGATGGTGGTCTTGCCGGAGCCGGTCGCGCCCACAAAGGCGGCGGTCTGGCCGGCCTCGACCTTGAAGGAGACATCTTTCAGCACCCATTCGCCCGGCACATAGGCGAAGGAAACATGGGAAAACTCGATTTCGCCCCGCACGGTTTCAAGCTCGATGGCGTCCTCGGCGTCCTGGATTTCCGGCACCATGTCGAAAATCGTAAAGATTTTTTCCGCCGAGGCAAAAGCCGACTGGAGGCGGTTGAACTGCTCGGCGAGCGCCTGAATGGGGTTGAAGAATTTGGAAATGTACATGTAGAAGGTCACGACCGTGCCGGAGTTAATGACCTGCCCCAGGAAATGCGTGTCTTTGATGTAGCCCCGGCCGCCTAAATAGAGCAGACAAAGCACAGAGGAGATATAGAGCATGTAGACCAAAGGACGGAAGATACCGAAGACGAAAATTTCGTCCATGCGGGCGCGGCGCAGTTTTTTGTTCTTGGCGTCGAACTCTTCCTTTTTCTTCGCCTCGCGGTTGAAAATCTGGATGATTTTCATGCCCGACAAGTGTTCGGACAAAAAGGTGTTGATGTCGGTGGTGCCGTCCTTGACCCGGCGGTACGCCCTGCGGGAAAACTTGCGGAAAATGACGGTAAAGAGGATGACAAAGGGGACAAAGCAGAGCACCATCAGGGTCAATTCATAGTTGAGGATGAGCATCGCGGCCAAAACCCCGATGACAATGAAGCTGTTTTTGACGAGGTTGACAAGGATGTTCGTAAACATCACCGAGATGGCGCCGGTGTCGTTGGTGACACGGGTGACGAGTTTGCCCACCGGGATCGAATTGAGCTGATTGTGCGAAAGCGATTCAATGTGGACAAAGAGATCCTGCCGCAGGGCGGAGATGATCTTCTGGCCGGTTTTTTGCAAAATGATCGCCTGAAAATAGCTGCAAACGAGCGAAACAATCAGGATCGAAGCGTAAATCGCCACAAAGCCGAAGAGCTTGGACAGCGGAAAGCCCGCCACTTTGATCATTTCCTCGATGGCGCCGATAAGCAGGGGGGAAACGATGTCATAGGCGATGGAAAAGAGCATCAGGAAAAAGACCGCGGCAAAGGCTTTTTTGTGGGGCGCGACATAGCGGAAAAGCCGCTTGATGATCTCCGAGTCCTTCATGCGCCGGTCAAAGCCGATGGCCTCTTTCTTGTTCTTCATCAAGAGGTA
>CANQXN010000037.1 GCA_947627815.1 uncultured Clostridia bacterium
CTCCCTCCGCTTTTTTGCGGAGTTTCCGGGAGGTTCGATTGAAAAAACTCTCTCTGGTTGTGATGCTGGTTCTTCTGCTTTCGGGCATGACCTCGTGCGGGACGGTAGAGGAAAGGCCGCTTGATTTTTCCGTCGGCGGTATGACAGTGACATTGACCAACAGGTTTTCTTATTCGAACGCCGGGGCATATAACGCCTGTTTCTTGTCAGACGCCGTGGCGGTCTATGTGCTGAAAGAGGACTTTGAAAAATTCTCATCGCCCGAGGCAATGACATTGACCGACTACGCCGAGGCGGTTCTTGCCAATAATGATAAGAATCTTCCCATCAGCGTTGATGACGGGATTGTTTCATTTTCGTTTGAAGAGAGCATCGGCGGGATTGTTCAGTGCTATTATGTCTGCGTCTATCGCGGCAGCGATGCCTTTTGGACGATACAGTTCATCTGTGAACAGGCGCAAAAAGCGCAGTTGGATGCGTCTATGAAAGAATGGGCGAAATCCGTGCGTTTTAAAGAAAGCGACAATTGAATATGCAGGTGTGGTGAAACTGGCAGACACGTAAGATTCAGGTTCTTATGGCAGCAATGCCATGCAGGTTCAAGTCCTGTCACCTGCACCACCAAAAAGAGGAGCCGAAGGCTCCTCTTTTTGGTGGTGCCACGCTTCACGGACTCGAACCTCAGCTTTGCGGTAGTAAAATAAACGATTCTTGCCCAATAATACCGCAAAGCAAGGTTCGTAAGTCCTGTCACCTGCACCAATACAGAAAAGTGCGCTGTGTCAGGTTGTTGATATATTATTCGAGGAGGAAAGACATGACGGAGCTTGCTTTATATGATGAATCAAGAAAAAAATTAATGATTCAAATGGTCGCGTCATTTTTTGCGGATCATTTCTCCATTTCAGAAAATGAACAAGCGGATGTTACCGAGGAAAGATTGTCACTGGCGGAAGAAAATTTGCAGGATTGGTTAAATGAAAAAGAAACCAGACTGTTTTTCATTAAGGAAAACGGTTTGGAGGTCGGAGTGCTAATATTAAAATCGCACGGAGGAAGCGTGGTATGGATTGAAAACCTCTATGTAAAAAAAGAGATGCGTAACCAAGGCATTGCTTCTCGCGCGATTGCTCTCGCAGAAAAATATGCGGTCGATGTTATGAAAGCGCCGGCCATTTGTATGGATGTTATCCCGCAAAACGAAGCCGCCATAAAATTATACCGTTCCCTTGGGTATGATACCATTGCAATGATTACGCTTCGTAAAAGTCTTTCGGAAGCAAAGCGCGACCATCCCATTTCATTCCTTGGGTATGAATTTTTCAAATGATTCCATTACTTGTCAAAATCATCTCGCAGAATCGGACTTAAATTCAAATCTAACAAGAGGAAGTAAAACTTTGACACATGCCATGAAGTTAGCCCCCACAGCTTTCAAATCGATCCGTTCAGGCAAAAAGACAATAGAAATGCGCCTTTATGATGAAAAGCGTGCAAAAGTAATGGTGGGCGACGAAATTGAATTTGAGAATACAGTCACTCACCAAAAAATCAAGTGTATTGTTATCAGTCTCACGCGTTATAAAGACTTTTATGAATTATATTCCAATGTGGATAAAATCGCAATTGGATATAGCGCCAACGAAACGGCCAACGCGGAGGATATGTACGCATTTTATTCTCCCGAACAGGTAAAACAGCATGGCGTCTTGGCAATAGAAATCAGAGTAATATATTTTTCCACTTAACATAGAAAAAATCAATCTAAAATCAAATCAGTATAATCCGAACCAAACACTCGTGACGAGTGAATGGTTCGGATTTACTTTTTATCTGTGAGCGCCGTCTGTTACTTGCGCTTCTCCTGTTTTTATGATATAATCATAAAGTAATAAACGGTAATTTATTGGAGAAGCGTATTATGAAAACATTTGCCCGTGGCATCATTGCGGCGGTAATATTGATATTGTGTTTTACCTTATCTGCTTGCGGAAATAAATATGTAAGCCATTATAGTGCGATGTTGGTGGTAAAGACAAATACCTCCCATAAAGCGTCGGTTTCATTTGATAGTTTTAGCGGAACCTATGTCATAAAATTGAAAAACAATAGTGCAGACGAGGTGTTTTTGACTTATGAAGCGACATTGGGAGAAGGAAATATAAAAGTTTACTATGATTTTAATGATGAAAAGCTGGACTTATTTGAAATTGCGACGAACGGTTCTGTTGATAAAAAAACCGAAACTTTTACAGGCAATAAAACAATTTATATAATCATTGAATCGACGGTAAATGCCATGATGGCAGTTTTTCGTTTGTTTTGGAAAAATCAGAGAAATAATTTTCAAATTGCCCACCCAGACAACGAGCATCTATACCATGGATTTTGTTATAGCGATGGAGAAAACTAAAATGTTAAAACTTCTTGATGTTTTGAAAATTGCCGAAGCCGAATTGAAGAATTACAAAGTTCATTTTGCCATAGGGGCAACTGATAAAATGGTGCCATATCATAAATTCCTGATTGGTGAATTCAAGGAGTGGCAAGAAGGGCAGACAAATAAAAACTTTCACCGACCCTATGTTTTATCTTTGATTTATTACAAAAAGGATCTATGGATTTTCGGCGGAGTCTATCAAGTGACCGGAAAACCTGTTCCCATCGAGAACCCGGAAGACAATTGGAAAGGGTGGAAATATACAACTGAGCTAATAGAGTGCCAAACCGATTTGATTGGCAGGATAATGGTTTCTTACAAGAAAGAATATCGTCAATCCTATCCAAATTTGGAAATGATTCCTGAAAACGGTATGCGTCCGCGAGACATGTGCGTATCTTCCATTCTCGATAAACGGGTTTCCATTAACGATTTTGTCGGGTTTGACAAAGTCAACATTGATTACGAAACATTGCAAGTGATCATGAGAGATAATATTCCATCGTGGCGCGCGGCACTTTCCAATGTAAAAGGCATTTATCTGATAGCCGATATGAAAACAGGAAAACAGTATGTCGGTAGCGCCTATGGCGATGAATGTATCTGGCAAAGATGGTCGGCATATGCAAAAGACGGACACGGCGGCAATCAGGAATTAAAGGCGCTGTTATCAGAACAAGGAGAAAAGTATAAATACAATTTTAAATATTCCATTCTTGAAGTTTGTAATATGAATCTCGGAAACGACTATATCATAGGACGCGAAAGTTATTGGAAAGAAGTATTGCAAACAAGGGAATTTGGTCTGAACAAAAACTAAAGTATAGCCGGCCTTTGCAATTCGGCGCGGGCTTGCATTTTTCCTTGCGATGTGATATAATCGATAACGCAATTTCGGAATATGGGGGTCAATGGCATGACACAGGCGCACGGCTTTTCTTTGTCAGCCGAAAAGGCTTTGGAAAAACTGAAACAGGGCAATAAGCTCTATCTTTCTAACGAGAACCCGATGGGAAATTTCTCTTTAGCGCGCCGCAAGGCCACGGCGGAAGAGGGACAGCATCCTTTTGCCATTGTTGTGACCTGTTCCGATTCCCGCGTGGTGCCGGAGGCTCTTTTTTCCTGCGGCATCGGCGATCTCTTTGTGATCCGGGTGGCGGGCAATGTGATCGACGACGATGTGCTGGGCAGTATTGAATATGCGGCTTCTCATTTGGGCTGTCCACTGGCGGTTGTTTTGGGGCATACCGGCTGCGGCGCCGTCGACGCCGCCCTGCATCATGCGCCGGAAGGCCATATCCGCTTTATTACCGAAGAAATCCGGCGGGCGATCGGCAAGGAAGAAGACGCCGATGCCGCGTGTCTTCTCAATGTCAGGCACGCGGTGGCAAAGATTCAAAAGGAGCTTCCCGCGCTTTGCGCGAGTGGCCTTACGGTCGCGGGGGCGGTCTATCATCTTTCCGACGGTCGTGTTGCTTTTGACTGAAAAACGGTATAAAAAATCATCGGGCGAGTTGTGCCGGAAAGCATAACTCGCCCGATTCTTTATGATTTTTCTTTGGTGAGGTCATAACTCATTTCCAAAAGAAAGAGGATGTCCTCTTCCTGCGCCGTCCCGTCTAACAGCAGGGTGACCCAATGCGCTTTATTCATGTGATAGCCTGGCAAAATTCCGGGGCGCGTCAAAACGCTGCTTTGATAGAGCGGAGAACATTTCACATCGAGGATGGCCACTTGGCCGGAGCCGCTAAGCCCCAAATGAGCGCGGGGGACTTCCATGACGACGGCAAACCATTTTCGGTTTCCGCTGTGGCGCAGTACAAAGGCATCGGGCGTCTTTTGCCAGAGATATTCCGGCATAGCACCATATCGGTCTTGTACATAAGAAAGCAGCTGAGAGGTGTTCATGGCGTGTCCTCCTTTTTTAACAGTATAACACACTTCAAAGCGGGAATCAATCCCAAAATTCCAACCGGCTGAGCGCGTTTTTGGCTCGGCAAAATTTGACAAACCCCAAAAAGCGTGCTATAATGTTTCGTCGTAGAGAACACAACACTTCGATAAGGACAAGAGTATGAAAAAAATTATTTTTATCCTGCTTGCTTTGGGGCTTTTTCTTGCGCTGCTTCTGTCCGCCTGCGGGAATGACAATACCGAAGGGATATCCGGCGGGGAATCGACCGAGAGCGGCGCGCCGGCTTCTTCTGTGGCCGCTTCTTCGCCTGTGACCTCGTCGATCGAAACGCCGTCCGATGATACGCCCGATTCCTCTTCCGTGACGCCGGAAGAAAAAGAATACACCGTTTCCTTTCTTTTGAACGGCGGCGCCATGGCTGAACAGGAGCTTTTGCTCAAGGAGGGAAGCGTTCTTTCCTTTGCCGCCTATCAGCCGGTAAGAGAGGGATACGATTTTTCCGGTTGGGCTTGTCAGGACAAGCTTTTTGCGCTTTCTGACAGCTATATTGTCACAGGTCCCGTCACTTTTTCGGCGGTATGGATTGTCAAGGAAAGCGATCCTAACGCTTTTATCTTTGTGCCATCTGAAGACGGCTCCTATTATATCCTTGCCGACCTCGCCGAGGACTTTGCCCTGACACGCGCGGTCATCCCCGGCACCTATCAGGGAAAACCGGTCAAAGAGATCGCAAACGGCGTTTTTTCCTACAATGACACACTTTGCGAGATCGATTTTTCCCGCTGTACGGCTTTAGAAAAGATCGGCTCTTATAATTTTTCCTACTGTCCGGCGTTGGCCGCGGTGCGCCTTACCGGCTGCGCGGCGCTTGTCGAGATCGGGGATTCCTGTTTCCATGCCGCGCCGTCGCTTGCCGAAATTGATCTTCGCGGCCTTGGCGCCCTGACCTCTGTCGGCAACAGTTGTTTCAACGGTTACGAGGGATCTCAGGCCGGCGCCGTCAACGGTATGCCGCTTGCCGCTCTTGACTTTTCCGACTGCCGGGCGCTTAAACACATCGGACAATTCTGCTTTTGGTATTTAGATCGCTTGGAAGCGCTTGACCTGTCCGCTACAAGCCTTGAAACCGTGGAGCGGCAGTGCATCAAAAACTCTCCGGCGCTCTTGCAAATCGGACTTCCTGCCACCTTGCGGCTCGATGGCATCGGGAGCGAGTTTATCACCGACTGCGACAGCCTGAAAGAGATTTTTGTACACAAAGACAGCCTCTATCTTTCGGTTTACGAAGGGATTCTCTATGATGCCGATCTGAGCGAAGTGCTGAAATGTCCGGCGCAAGCTGCCATGACATCCTATACCGCGCCTGCCTCGGTGGTCAGGGTACGCGCTCAGGCCTTTAAAAATGCGGTCGGCCTTGAAAAAATCGATTTCTCGGCTTGCCGTCTTTCCGAGATTGAATTTCAGGCGTTTGACGGCTGCGGCGCCGCGCTGCTTTCTCTTCCGTTTGACGAGGCGGGATATTACGAAGACGGGAGTACGGTCACTTGCGGCTCCGGGTGGAATCGTGGCGTGAAGGAATTGCGCTACGGCCCGCGCTATCTCTTTTTTACATTGTATCAAAATGAGCTTATGGACGGCATGATTGTAGCGCAAGATACCATGTATCTTGCCGCCTATGCCACCTTTGGCGATGATCGCTGCTCTTTGTCTGTCACGGTCAACGGCGCGCCTGCCGAGGAAAAGGACGGGCGGTATCTCCTTTCTTTTGCGGAAGGGGAAAATACCGTTTTGCTGACGGCGACAAGCGGTGACCGCCGCGAAAACTGGTCTTATACCGTCACCAAAAGCGGCCGCCTGCTTTTGAAAACCGATCTTGCCGGCGATGAGATAACGGCCAAGGATTCGCTCTCTTTTCATGTGTGGGTGGAGGACGCCACGGGCAACAGGGTGGATGCTTCGAACCTTGCCATTGACTTTGCCTATGATTCCGACAGCTTTTCCGGCACGCCGTTTGGCTGCTTTGAAACAGATTATGATCCCGAAAATATGACTTATACGCTTGTCATCGACAACGCTACGCTCTATGATTTTTGCTACTTCTTCGATTTTTATAAAATCCGTCTGCGCTTCACGCTTTGCGATGATATCACCGTCACGGTTTTCTATGCCGCTGACATGTGAGCCGCGTGGGGGTGATATTTGACCGTATGAAAGCAAACATTCCAAGAAAACGGTTCTTACTTCTTTTCGCGCTTCTTATGTTGGCGCTCCTGCTTTTTGCGGCCTGCGCCTCCGAAGAGCAAGAACTGCTCTGGCAAACCGATCTTCTCTCCGACCGCCTTGTGACCGAGGAGGTTTATGAATTTCACGCCGTCGTGTACAACGCCGACGGGAGCCTCTGTTCTCTCGAGGTCTTTTGCGGCGGGGAAGCGCTTTCAGGAGAAAACGGACGCTATCAGGCGCACCTTCTGCCGGGCGAAAACGAGATAGTCCTTCGCGCCGCAGATCATGCGGTAAAAGAGGAGCGCTCCTATCTTGTTACCTATCGCGCCGATCTTGTGATCGATACCGACTGCCAGACGGCCATGGTTATCAACGACAAAATCTCCTTTTCCGCGCAGGCGTTTTTCAACGATACCCCCTGCGCCCTTTCGGTGACACACAACGGCGCGCCGCTGCAACCGACTGACGGAGCCGATTACGAGGCCACGCTTTCGCTCGGCGACAATCGATTTGATTTTACCGCCCGCAGCGGCAGTCACATGGTGGAAAAGTCGGTGTCGTTGCGCTATGAAGGCTTTACTTTGATCAGCGACCTTGCCGATAGCGAAACCAACAATGCCGCGTTTTCCTTTCGCGCTAAGGCGCGTTACGGGGAAGAGGACTGCGATCTTTCTGTGACCTGCAACGGTGTTGCTGTCACGCCGGTGGGCAACCGCTACGATCTTGCCCTGAATCCGGGGGACAATACGGTGGTGATCCGCGCTTTTTCCGGCGCCATGGAAAAATACAGCCGCTTTACCCTTCGCTTTCTCAACGCACAGCCGACGCTTTGGGCATCCTTAAACGAAAGCGCGGTTTACCGCTCCTCGTTTCTCTCCTTCGATGTTAAAGCTACCGACGGCCTCGGCGGCAAACTGCCGCCTTCGGCGCTCGATTTTGCCATCGATTATGACGCGTCCGACGGTATCGAGGATTTTAAGCCCCTTGTCGGCCTTGCGCAGGTTTGGGATGACGATGTCATGACCGGCTTTCGCCTCGATCTCAAAAAGACCCTGCTTTCTGCGGCGGGGCGCCCCGTTGTTTTGAAAATTACCGCCGAAACCGCCGTGGGCAGCGTCTCGCAAAGTTATCGGATGGTCTATGAGCCGGCGGAAACCGGGGAGACAATCGGCGAGATTGTCTTTTCTCTCGAAGGTTTTACCGTGGGGAAGGGCTTCTTCATCGCCCCCTGCCTTATTCCCATTCGGGAGGGGCAGAATTTTGCCGCCCTTTTGACCGAACTGTTAGAGGCGCACGGCTTCTCCTATCATGCGACAGGACAGGTAAACGAGGGATTTTATCTTGCCGCCATCGGCGGCCTCGACCTTGACGGCAACGCGATTCCGTCGCCCCTGTGGGAGCGCCTCTCGGGGCAGGGATACGAGCGCACGCTCTCTCCCGGCGGGACGCTTGGCGAATTTGATTACGGCAGCGGATCGGGCTGGATGTACGCCGTCAACGGCATATATAAAAATTACGGTTTTTCCGATTATTATCCGCAGGACGGCGATGTCGTCCGGGTGCAGTTTACGCTCGCGCTGGGCGCTGACATCGGCGGCGGCCATGCGCTTGGCGGCGCATCGGACGACTGGATGTCGTATCACGCCGATTACGCCCCGCTTCTTGCGGCGCTTGCCAAAGTCGAAAAGGCAAATCCTTCCGACGACGCCGTCTATCGCGATGTGCTTGCAAAGACTGGCGTCTGGGATCTTCCCGAAGCGACGCTGACATCGCTCTACGACAGGCTTTTAGCCGCCTACGCGGCAATCCTTTCTTGACGGATGAACAAAATCAAACAAGTATGAAAGCAAAAATTTTCTCTCTTTTCCTTCTTTTTCTGATGCTTTTGGAAGCTTTGCCGCTGCCGCTTTTCGCCCAGTCGGTACACAATCCTGTGGACGACCCGCAAAGTGTGGCCGAAGGGATCGTTGCCTGGAAAAAAAGCACGCTCGGCGCCGGTTCCGATGAACCGCTCATCAATGCGGCGCTTCTGGCGCACGCCGGCACCACCGCCGGGGACTGGTATCCCATCGCGCTCGGGCGGTTGGGCATCGAGGACAACCAAATCGGCTATCTCGGCGTAATTGCCGACACGGTCTCTAAGCGCTATGCCCGCGCAGAAAAGCTCGACCGCGCCAAGGCCACCGAATGGCACAGAATCACGCTCGCCATGCTGGCTTGCGGCGGCAATCCGCGCAAGGCGGGGCTTGCCGCCGACATCGACCTCATCGCCGACGGCACCTACAACCGCGCCGACGCTTCCTCCGGCGGCCTTTTGGGCAAGCAGGGCATCAACGGCTTTATCTGGGGGCTGATTGCCCTTGACAGCCTTTTCTATGCGGTGCCGGAAGACGCGTACTATACGCGGGACGACATCATTTTGAATCTCTTGAATCGCCAACTTGACGACGGCGGCTGGGCGCTTTCCGGCGATAGGGCCGATCCCGATATTACCGCCATGACGCTCCAGGCGCTCGCCCCCTATGTCAACAGCGAAAAAGTCTATACTTTCAAGAGCAAGACCGGAGAGACGCGCACCCTGACCGTCCGCCGCGCCGTCAGCGACGCCTTGGACTGCCTTTCAAACGCGCAGTTGCCGAGCGGCGATTTTGAGAGCTGGAATACACAGAATGTGGAAAGCACCGCGCAGGTGATCATCGCCCTTTGCTCGCTCGGGATCGACCCTTTCACGGACGAACGCTTCATCAAAGACGGGCATACGGCCTATGACGGCCTATTGCGCTATCGTAACGCCGACGGCGGTTTTATCCATTCTTTCCGCTTTGATCCCGACAATCCGACATCACTGCCCGACACTTCCAACAGTATGGCAGGCGAGCAGGCGCTCTGCGCCATGGCGGCGCTGATCCGCTATCAAAAGGGGCAGCGTCGGCTGTACGATTTTCGGCCGGAGATGAGTGAAGAAGAGAAAACATCGATTGCCTCGGTGGAAAACGCCATTCTATCCCTTTCTTTTTCCTCGGCAAAAAGTGAAATAGAAGAAGTGTATAACAGCTATCTTGCCATACCGGCAAGTGATCGCAGTTATGTCGGCTCTTATGGCCGTCTGTCGGAACTTCTCATAGCCGCCGGGATTCCTTTTACCGAAGAAGAGATTCACTATAACAGCGGCGACGCCGGTCTGATTTCCCCAATGCAGGAGTTTACCGAGCGGGATATCGCGGCCGTTCTGGTACTGCCGGAAAAGGTTACCATGGCAGAAAAAGCCGAGATTTTGCGGCTTTTCCTCAAAATCGAAAACTCTTTCGATTTTGAGGAAAAAGAAAAAATGCGGCAGCGCCTTGACAAAGCCAAGCGCGATCTGGATGCGCTGGAGGGGGAAATCGAAGCCATCAAAGCCGAAATCCGCGACAAGCTCTATCCGTTTGACAAAATCGGCCTTGGCGACAGAGCCGTGGTTTATGATCTCTATGAGCGCTTTGCGGCGCTGTCGGATTACGATCGGTCGCTGTTTGAAGCAAGCGATGTCGAGGGACTTTTGAAGAGCAAAACGCGGGTGGACAATCTGCGTTTGGCGCTCGTTCTTTCGCTCTCTTTGGGGGGTGCTTCGCTTCTTCTTGTTCTGTTTTTGGTCTACCGCATCCGACGGAGAAAAAAACGAAAGGCGCTTCGCGCCATGCCGGAGAGTGACGAATGAAAAAAGATCTTCTCGCGCTTTCGGTTCTTGTCTTTCTTCTGATTGCGCTCTTTTCGGGTACTCGTATTCAATCGGTGGAAGACTACTACCTTACGCACATTGACGATATACAAAAAGACAGCGAAACGGTGTTTCTGACCGTACGCTGTGACAGCGTTTTTGCACACTGGGAGGATCTCGATCCCGTGCTGGCAGAGGGATCCTATCTCCCGCAGGATGGGATTGTTCTTGCCCGCACCGAATATGTTCTTCGTCCCGGGGATACGGTGTATGACATTTTAAACAGAGCAATGCGGTACAACAAGATACCGATGGAATGTGCCTATTCCATCGGTTATGAAAGCGTATATGTGCAGGGAATTCATCATCTTTACGAGTTTAGCTGTGGGGAGCTGTCCGGCTGGATGTATCAGGTCAACGGCGTTTTCCCGAATTATGGCTGCAGCCGATTTGAACTTTCCGATAAAGATGAAATTGTCTGGATCTATACCTGCGATTTGGGGCGCGATATCGGCGCGGGAGGAGGGTGGCAGCGATGAAATATTTTGACAGGCTCCATCCGCTTCCGGCTTTTGTCTATTTTTTGATGATCCTGCTTCTCACCATGTTCACATCGCACCCTGTGGCGGTGGGCATCAGCTATTTTTCCGCCCTTTTCTTCTGCGGGATGCTTTTGGGCGTCAAAAAGCTTTTTGCAAGCCTTGCCTATACGCTGCCGATAACGCTGCTTATCGCGCTTGCCAATCCGCTTTTTGTCCATCGGGGCGAGACGATTCTCTTTTTCCTCAATGACAATCCGGTGACGCTTGAAGCCATTCTTTACGGGGTGCAGTCGGCGTTCATGATTATGGCGGTTTTCTATTGGTGCCGCAATTATTCCCGTGTGATGACAAGCGACAAATTTATCTATCTCTTTGGGCGGATTCTGCCGAAGCTCTCGCTGATTTTTTCGCTCTCCCTGGCTTTTCTTCCGAAATTGAAGCGAAAATATCGGGAGATCGACAGAGCGCAGAAGGCGCTCGGTTTTTATGCCGGCAAAAGCCGGTTTGACAAAGTGCGCGCCAAAATGCGCGTGTTGTCGATCCTTTTGACGAACAGTTTAGAGAGCGCCGTCACCACGGCGGACAGTATGCGCGCCCGTGGCTACGGCCTCAAGGGGCGCTCCTCCTTCGCGCTCTATCGCGTCACTCCGGCGGACATGGCTTTTCTGGCCGCTACACTGCTTGCCGGGAGCGCGCTCGTCGTCATGCTCTTTTTCGGCGTAGGCGATTTTCATTATTATCCCGCCATGTCTAAGCTGTCATGGTCGCCTCTTTTTTCTTGCTTTGTCCTCATCTTTGCATTGCTCGCCTTTTTGCCCACGGCATCCGAAATCCGGGAGGATCTGTTATGGCACAGATTGAGATCGAAAATCTGAGTTTTACTTATCACGGCGCGTCGGAGCCGGCGCTTAGCCATATTCAACTTTCGGTGGAAAGCGGATCTTTTGTCCTCCTCACAGGGCCGACCGGCTGCGGCAAAACCACGCTTTTCCGTCTTCTGAAAAAGCAATTCCAGCCGAACGGACGCCGCGAGGGCGTCATTCGTTATAACGGCCGGCCACTCGAGGAACTTGACGAGAGGGAAGCGGTCAGCGCTATCGGCTATGTGATGCAGCACCCAGACGATCAGACGGTCACCGATAAGGTCTGGCATGAGCTTGCCTTCGGTCTCGAAAGTCTTGGGGAAAAATCGGATACCATACGGCGCAAGGTAGCTGAAATATGCGGCTTTTTCGGCATTGGGGATTGGTATCACAAGGCGGTGTGCGACCTTTCCGGCGGTCAGAAACAGCTGCTCGCGCTGGCCTCGGTTCTCGTGACCGATCCCGCCGTTCTTCTGCTTGATGAGCCGACGGCGCAGCTCGATCCCATTGCCGCCTCTTCCTTTCTCTCGGCCTTGCGCCGGGTCAACGAAGAACTCGGCGTTACGGTGATTCTGACTGAGCATCGGCTTGAAGAAGTCTTTCCCATGGCCGATACCGTCGTCATGATGGGCAAGGCCACAATCGAGCGGAGCGGCGCCCCGCGCGCCATCGGCGCGGCGCTTGCCGCCCAAGAGCGGAATTCGACCGAAAACACCGACACCAAACCGCCGCTCGGCAACGCTCTTCTCGGTCTTCCGGCGGCTCTGCGGCTCTATGCGGCAACGGGAGGGAGTGGCCCCTGTCCCCTCACGGTCAACGAGGGCAGGCGCTATCTTGCCTCTTCTTTTGAAAACCGCGTCCGCACTCTGCCGCAGCCGGCGTTTGATCCTACCGGCCACCGCAAAGCGCTCGAAATCGCGGGCGGCTATTTCCGCTATGAGAGAGAAACGCCGGATGTCCTCTCGGGGCTTGATCTCACCGTTTATGAAAACGAGTTTCTCTGTATTCTCGGCGCCAACGGCGCGGGAAAAACCACGCTATTGCGCGTTCTTGCCGGCCTTTGCCGCCTTTATAAAGGAAAATACCGCCTCTGGGACAAAAAAATCAAGGAATACAACAGCAATACGCTCTACCGAAACAATATCGCCGCCC
>CANQXN010000038.1 GCA_947627815.1 uncultured Clostridia bacterium
CCGACGCCTATCGTACCCTGCAACAGACCATCGCCGATAAACAGATAAAAACCGTTGAGATCCACGCCGGCGATACCGAACGCCTGGTGCGGCATTGGGTGAGCGAGCTTACCGATCAGTTCCGCCACCACAAGGGCGTTTCTGGCGGCGCGATGAAAAAGAATCTCGCCGCGATGGCCAAGGATTTCCACGATATTCCCCGGGAAAAGAAGAATCTCACCAAAGTGGGGATCGTGGGTGAAATCTATGTCAAATATTCCTCTTTCGGCAACAACGGCCTTGAGAAATTCCTGCGCGAACAGAACTGTGAGTACATGATCCCCGGCGTTTTGGGCTTTTTCCAGTATTGTTTTTCCGATTACGCCATGGACCGTAAGTATTACGGTTCGGGGCGGCTCGGCGTGATGCTCGGCAAAGCGGTGCAGAAAATCACGGGGGGCTGGGAAGAGGCCATCTGTGAGGCGCTGGAACCCTATCCCGAATTTGTCAAGCCTTCCTCCTTCGAAAAGCTGATGACGCTTGCCGACCGCGTGATCGATCGCGGCGTCAAGATGGGCGAGGGCTGGCTTTTGCCGGGCGAGGTGGCAGAACTCATCGAAAAAGGGTATACCAATGTGATTTGCGCCCAGCCCTTCGGCTGTCTGCCAAATCACATCGTGGGGAAGGGGACGATCCGCCGCCTGCGGGAACTCTATCCCGACGCCAATATTTTCCCGGTGGATTATGACGCCGGCGCTTCCCGGGTCAATCAGGAAAACCGGATTAAACTTATGCTTGCCATGGCAAAATCGGAGACTTGTTCATGAAAAAAATCGGGATTGATATCGGATCCACTACGCTCAAATGTGTTCTTCTCGATGAAGACGATACCTTACTTTTCGCTACTTATGAGCGCCATTTTTCCAAAATTGCCGAGACGGTCTGCAGCGTGCTTTCCCAATTGGAAGAGCGGTATGCCGAGGACGGCTTTTTGGTGACGCTGTCCGGTTCGGCAGGTATGGGCATTGCCCATGCCTGCGATCTTCCTTTTGTGCAGGAAGTGTTTGCCGAACAGTTGGCTGTGAAACGGCTGGTGCCGGGGACCGATGTGGTGATCGAACTCGGCGGCGAAGACGCCAAGATTCTCTTTCTCACAGGCGGGTTCGAGATGCGTATGAACGGCACCTGCGCGGGCGGCACCGGCGCTTTTATCGATCAGATGGCCTCTTTGATGAACATTTCGCCCGATGAGCTGAACGATCTTGCACAGAAGCACACGACCCTGTATACCATCGCGTCCCGCTGCGGCGTGTTTGCCAAATCGGATGTACAGCCGCTTTTGAATCAGGGCGCGAGAAAGGAAGATGTCTCCGCCAGCATTCTGCGCGCGGTGGTGAATCAGACCATCGCGGGGCTGGCGCAGGGCAGAAAAATCGCCGGTCAGGTGCTGTATTTGGGCGGCCCCTTGACCTTTTTGCCCGCCTTGCGCGAAAGCTTTGATGAAATGCTTGACACCAAGGGCATCTGCCCGGAAAATTCGCTTTTCTATGTGGCGCTTGGCGCCTGCTATGCCGGCACGGGCAAGGAATGCACGCTGGCGGAATTAAAGGAACTCTTTTCACGCCCCGCCGGCGAGGGCGCGTATCAGCGCTGCCGGCCGCTGTTTACTTCTCCCGAAGAATATGAGGAATTCTGCGCGCGGCATGAACTTGCCTCCCGTGGCACCGTGGAAGAGACCGATCCCGCCGGCGAATGGTATCTCGGCATCGACGCCGGCTCCACCACGGTGAAAGCGGTGCTTTGCAACCGGGACGGCCACTTGCTCGCCCCCTTTTATACGCAAAACAACGGCAATCCCGTGCCGATCGTAAAATCCTATCTCGAAATGCTCGCGGAAAAATATCCCGATCTCTGCATCCGCTCCGCGGCGGTCACGGGTTACGGCGAGGAGATCATCAAAAACGCCTTCGATATCAATTTCGGCATTGTCGAAACCATCGCCCATTATACCGCCGCCCGGCATTTCCGCCCCGATGTGGATTTCATTCTCGATATCGGCGGGCAGGACATCAAGTGTTTTCGTATCCGCAACGGCGCGATCGATAACCTTTACCTCAACGAGGCCTGCTCTTCGGGCTGCGGCTCGTTTCTCCAGACCTTTGCCGGGGCGCTGGGCTATTCCAGCGAGGCGTTTTCCCATCTGGCGCTTTTCGCGCCGGCGCCGGTGGACCTCGGCTCCCGCTGTACCGTCTTTATGAACAGCTCGGTCAAGCAGGCGCAAAAGGACGGCGCCACCGTGGAGGATATCGCCGCCGGTCTTTCGATCAGCGTGGTGAAAAACGCCCTCTATAAGGTGATCCGCTGTGCCACACCGGACACGCTTGGCAAAAATATCGTGGTGCAGGGCGGCACTTTCTTAAACGACGCCGTTTTGCGCGCTTTTGAACTGGAATTGGGGCGGGAGGTGATCCGCCCAAAATACGCGCCCCTCATGGGCGCTTACGGCGCGGCGCTTTACGCGCGCGATCATACCGCCGCTTCTTCTCAGCGGCAGTTTGTCATCCGCAAGCGGCTGGAAAACTTCAAGCACGAAGTCAAAACCATGATCTGCAAGGGGTGTACCAACCACTGCAATCTGACCGTGAACACCTTTGCCGACGGCAAGCGTTACCTGGCCGGCAACCGGTGCGAACGGGCGCTCAATCCCGGCGCGAAAAGGGAAGTATATGACCTGTACGAAGAAAAGCTCACGCTTTTAAAAGCCTGCTGTGTCAATGAGAAAAAGCCGGGTCGACCGACGGTCGGTATTCCTTTGGGGCTGAATCTCTATGAGCTTTTGCCCTTCTGGCACGCCTTTTTCAAAGCGCTTGATTTCAATGTCGTGGTGTCGCCGCTCTCCACGCGGGAACTCTATATTCGGGGACAGCACACCATCCCCTCCGATACGGCCTGCTATCCCGCCAAACTGATGCACGGCCATATCGAATGGCTGTTGGAGCAGCATGTCGACGCCATCTTCTATCCCGACATGTCGTATAATGTAGACGAACATATGGGCGCCGACCACTATAACTGCCCGGTGGTGGCCTATTATCCGCAGGTGCTGAAGCTGAATGTACCCGGATTAAAAGAAACGCCCTTTATCTGCGACTTTTTGGGGCTTACCCGTCCCGCCTTTTTTGTCAAGCGAATGGAAGAGATCCTGCACTCCTATTTTCCCGGCGAGAGGCTGACCAAAAAACGCCTTTCGGCCGCCGCCGATGCCGCCTATGCGGCCTATTACGGCTATCTTGACGCCGTGAGGGACAAAGGCAGGGAATTTATGGCACTGGCCAAACGCGAAGGCCGCCCGGTGATCGTTCTGGCGGGTCGCCCCTATCATGTGGATCCCGAGATCAACCACGGCATCCATACGCTCATCGGGAAATTAGGCGCGGTCGTCGTCACCGAGGACAGCGTCAGCCAGTATGTGTCGCCCTTTGAAACCAAAGTGCGCAACCAATGGACCTACCATGCCCGCCTTTATGCCGCCGCCAAATATGTGGCCGCGTCGGCGCCGGAAGACAATATCAATCTGGTACAGCTCGTCTCCTTCGGCTGCGGCGTGGATGCCATCACCACCGACGAGGTGCGGAGCATCCTCGAGAGCGCGGGCAAAATCTATACGCAAATCAAAATCGATGAAATCTCCAACATGGGCGCCGTGACCATCCGTCTGCGCAGTCTTTTCTCGGCGCTGGAAGATCGGAGGCAAGCGGTATGAATCCTACCCTGTTAAAGGTATTGCTCTATTTGGGGGCGGCGCTGTCGGCGTATCTCATTTGCAGCGTCAATCCCGCCATCATTCTGTCCAAGGCGATCTATCATCAGGATATCCGCACATTGGGCAGCCATAACGCCGGCTTTACCAATTTCAAGCGCTGCTTCGGCGGCCGCCACGCCTGGTTTGTCTTTTTTTTAGACATTGCCAAGTCGCTTGTGCCGTGTATCGTGTTCGGGCTTTTGTTCCGCTCTCTCTACGACGCCTGGCAGCTCGGCGTGGCCTTCACCGGCTTTTTCGGGATGCTGGGACACGCCTATCCGATCTGGTATCGCTTTCAGGGCGGAAAAGCCTTTCTCGTCTATGTAGCGACGGTCTTTATGGTGGACTGGCGGGTCGGGCTGATCGCTTTCGGCCTCTTCCTCCTTTTGCTTTTCACGGTGAAATACATGTCGCTGGCAAGCCTCTCCACCGCGCTGAGCGCGCCGGTAGCGCTGTTCCTTTTTGACCTTTTGGACGGGAATGGAAGCCTGAATGTCTGGGTGCTGGTTCTCTGCCTTCTCTGCGCCCTGCTTCTGGTGTTTCGTCACAAGGCCAATATTGTGCGCCTGATTCACGGTGAGGAAAAGAAATTTTCTCTGTTCGGCAAGTCAAAGCAGCCGGCCGGAGCGGGAGCGCCGGCAGCGGCGTCGGAAGGCAAGGCGCCCGCCTCCGCCGGACACAAACAGGAATAAATCGCGAATACAAGCAACCCACGGCGCTTTTACAAAAGATATTCTGATCGGATCTTGTAAGCCTGCCGCCTGATCCCGCAATAAAAGGGCGGCCGGGAAGGGATTCGCATTTGAGAAAGGATGACCGATGGCAGAATCCCTTCATAAAGCGCATCGCGAGCGTATGCGCCAAAAGTATCAAAACGGCGGCCGGGATGCCATGCCGGATCATGAACTTTTAGAGCTTCTCCTCTTTTCGGTGATTCCGCGTCGGAATACCAACGAGATTGCCCACCGGCTTTTGGCGACCTTCGGCTCGTTGGATGGCGTTATCCATGCCACGCCCGAACAGCTTTGCCAGATCGAAGGCATCGGGCGCGAAGCGTCTTTTTTCCTGACCGAGTTGCCCTATTTCATTTATCGTGCGGAGGCCAGAAAGACCAAACGGATGCTCATACGATCCTTAGAAGAACTGGGTCATTTTCTGATCTCCCAATTCCGTGGCATAGAAAAAGAAACGGTTCTGCTTTTGACGCTCGACAATGCCGAACGGTTGCTGAAACTTCACAAAGTGTGCGAGGGTACGGTCAGTTCGTCCGCCCTTTCGCCGCGCAAGATCGCCGAACTCGCCTTCGAAGACCGTGCGGCCGGCGTGATCTTAGCGCACAACCATCCCGGCGGCGTGGCCGAGCCGTCCGATGAGGATGTGACGACAACGCGCTTTCTCCGCCGCGCTTTGGCTATGATCGATCTGCCTTTGGATGAGCATATCATTGTGGCGGGGGACAGCTACTATCCGATTATTACGGAAATGGATCGGCAAGCCGCCTTCCGGCGTCAGCAGGCGGAGGAAGCGGAGTGTTTTTCCTAAAATGCATCATAAAATACGATGGAAAAAGCATACTTGTATAACAAGTATGTTTTCTTTGTCATTTAGTGGGGTCGCTCCATCCCGGGGTCATATCGCCGTTTGCGGGATTGTCGAGGACCTTTCCGTCGGCGGTAAACCGCGAGCCATGGCAGGGACAGTCCCAGGTTTGTTCCTCGGCGTTCCAATGGAGCGCACAGCCCATATGCGGACAACGGCGCCGCCCGGGGGTCAGGAGATCGGCGGCCGCTTCCATACTGTTCAGGGCGAGTTGAGGATGAGAAAGAGAGCGGGCGGGCGAAAAGAGCGCGGTATAGGGATTGTCTTTGTCCAAAAGCAGATCCCGCAGTAGCAGAGCCGCCGCCATTGCGCCGGTCATGCCCCACTTGTTAAATCCGGTCGCCACATAAAGGGCGGGCGTTGAGGAGCCATAGAGACCGATATACGGCATACCGTCTAAACTCATGCAGTCCTGTGTTGCCCAGGCGTGTGTTTCTTCGGCTTCGGGATAGTGTTTTGACGCAAAGGCGCGCAGCACTTCCCATCCTTTTCCTTTTTTTCCGGGGCGCATACCACCGCCGCCCAAAAGAAGCTCTCCCTGCGCATTGCGAAACGAAAGCCCACAGCGCGCCTCGTCGATATACATACCGTGGTAGTCAGGCGCGTTCTGCAAGGCCAAGACATAGGAACGGTGCTGATACAGCTTGAGGAAATACAGGCCGTGTTTGTTGATAAAAGGAAAATGCGTGGCGACCACGATCCGATCGGCGTAAATTCTGCCGTGACTGGTGACGGCGGCGCCGTTTTCCATGGCGAGTACGGCGGTATTTTCCAAGATCGGCAGGGGCGACGCCAGCGCCGAAAGAAATTTTAAAGGATGAAATTGCGCTTGATTTTCGGTTTTGACGGCGCCGACAGTGGGCAGGGGAAGTAAAAGCGACTCTTCAAAATCCCCCGGCGCGCCGATGCGGTCAAGCGCCGACAGTTCTTTTTCAATGAGATCGGTGTTTTTCAGGCTGTAAACATAGTTGGTCTTTCGTTCAAAATCACAGGGAAACGTTTCGGCGAGTTTGGCGTATTCTTCCAAAGCGGCGGTATTGGCGGCGTAAAAGCCGACGGCGGTCTCCTCGCCGTAACGCTTTAAGAGCTTATGATAGACAAGCCCCTGCTGGACATTGATTTTTGCCGTGGTGTTCTGTGTGACGCCGCCGCAGATCCTTCCTTTTTCCACAAGAAGACAGCGGACGCCGCTTTCTTTCAGATAGTGTGCCGTCAAAAGCCCGGCGATGCCGCCGCCGATGATCAGCACATCTGTGCGTGTATCTCCCGCTAAAGGGGGAAAAGACGGCATAGGAATATCTTGCCAGATCGAACGCATGATAACCTCCCGATACCGGAAGGCGATGTCGGATTCCGGTTTGGTCTTTTTGTTCTTTTGGGTAGTATGGCCGGTTTTCTTTTTTTCATGCGGCAACGGCAAAAAAGCGCATAACTTTTCTCTTGAAAAGGAAAAATATTCCTATCACATCATCATAGACGGGGGTCGGGATGAAAACAAAACCAATCGGAAACGAATATTTTGACGGATGGTATTTCAAATGTCAAAAGGGGCAAAAGACCTTGGCCGTGATTCCGGCAATTCACAGAAGAGGGCGGGAAACGGTGGCAACCTTGCAGGTGATTACCGAAACCGCGGCGTGGTCGCTGACATTTCCGGCAGATGCTTATCGCTCGTACGGAGCGCCGTTTCCCCTGCGGATCGGCGAAAACATTTTTTCCGAACGCGGTATGCGCCTGAAAATCCACCGTCCCGGCCTGTCGCTGGCGGGGCGGCTGACTTTTGGCGCGCTTTGCCCGCCTCGCTATGATATTATGGGGCCTTTCGCTCTCGTCCCCGGCATGGAATGTCGGCATCGGGTGGCCAGCATGTATCACACGGTAGACGTATGTCTGTGGCTGAACGGTCAAAAGCTCGACTTCAACGGGGCGCAGGGCTATCTGGAGGGGGACGCCGGCCGTTCTTTTCCCGAAGAATATGCCTGGACCCATTGCTTTTTCCCGGGCGGTTCTCTCATGCTCAGCGCCGCCTCGATCCCCTTGGGAAAACTGCGTTTTTCCGGCGTCATCGGCTTTGTTTTCATGAACGGACGGGAATATCGATTGGGTACCTATTTAGGCGCAAGGTTACTGATGAAGAATCAAGGCACGGTGGTGATCGGACAGGGCAGGGATCTTTTTTTGGCGCGGCTTTTGAAAAAGCGCGCCCTTGCCTTGCAGGCGCCGCAGGGCGGCCTTATGGCTCGTACCATCCGGGAAAGCGCGGCCTGTCGGACCTTTTACCGTTTTTATCACGATGGGCAATGTCTCCTCTCTTTGGACAGCCATCGGGCCTCGTTTGAATATGAATTTTCTGAATGAAATATGAGGATTTTACCCAAAACGGTTGTATCATAGAGTGAAAAGATCGCGGCCGATGCCGCGGAATCAGGAAAGGATGTTGGATCCATGAGGAAAAGAACGTTGAACCGCTCGGCGCGTTTGCCGCTTCTTTTGGCGAGCGTCCTGTGTATGGCGCTGCTTTTGTCTTTGCTGTCGGCCTGTACTGTCTTGCCTGCCGCCACCGAAAATACCGGCAGTGCGGGCGGCTCAGTCACTACTGAACCTGACACAATGTCCGGCTCTCTTGCCACGACCGGAACGGACAACACGGAGGGCGGCTCTGACGGCGTGACATATGCCTTGACCGTAGATGATCCCGACCAGCTGCTCTTGGAACGCCCCCAGGCCCGCTATCGTGCGGGGGAAACAGTGGCGTTGAAGGTGACGATTCTCATGCATGCCGATGTCGTTGTGACAGTCAACGGCGTGCCGCTGTCGTTTGAGGAAATTCACGATAAAAGCGTCGCCAGGGGTCTTGCCCATTACAACCTTTTTTCCTTTGTCATGCCGGCGGAAGATGTGACAGTAGTCTTGCGTGTTTCCGGCGGCATATAAATCTTGCATCTCCCAACGGGTCTGACAAGGTCAGATCCGTTTTTTCTTGCATTTTTCATCGCTTTGTGTTACAATAGCGGCAAGAGACGGAAAAAGGAGGGTAAAACCATGAAACCGGCGTTTGCAGCGATTTTCAAAAAAGCGGGGCTCGCGTATGCCGAGGCGATCCCCTTTTCGGTCTGCCGGATGATTAACGGCGCCAAATTGCATACACTTTCTTTTGCGCCCAAGACGGCGATGATGATGGCGGTCCCCTATTTTGTGGATCTGCCCGCCGACGCCAACCTCTCCCTCTATGCCATGGCGGAGGACTATCATCTCTTCTTCCGTGAGCTGTCGCGGGGCTTGATCCAGAAATTGTCAGCGCTTGCGCCTACGGCACAGTTTGCCGCCTTTGCCGATGCCTCCCCGATTGACGAGCGCGATGCCGCTTTGCGGGCGGGTCTTGGCGTTTTGGGGCGTCACGGCCTTGTGATAACCGAGAAATACGCTTCCTTTGTCTTTTTGGGTGAGATTCTGACCGATCTGGCCTTTGAAGAGATCGGCGACCGCGCGCCGACCGAACCCCGTCTTTGCGAGGGCTGCGGCGCCTGCCTTGCGGCATGCCCCAAAAAGGATCTCTGCCTGTCCGCCTTGACGCAGAAAAAAGGGGAGCTTTCCGCCGAGGAAGCCGCCGAGATTCGGGCGCTGGGGTCGGCCTGGGGCTGTGATCTTTGTCAGCTGGCCTGCCCCCACACCGCGTGCGCCGAAGAGACGCCCTTTTCCTTTTTCCGCGAAAACCGAATCACGCACCTCGACCGTGAGGTCGTGGCGGCGATGCCGAACGCCCTTTTCAAGCGGCGCGCCTTTGCCTGGCGCGGCCGCGCGACGCTGCTGCGCAATTTAGCCCTCCTTGCCGCCCCCGGGACAGAGCAAACGCCCCTCCCGACAGAAAAAGAGCCTTGATCGGGCATAAAATGGGAAAAAACGGGAAGACTGTTGACACCCTGATCTTGCTCTGGGAGGAGGACGGTTTATGAATTACTATTGCGATAAACGAAAAGTCGCGCTGGTGGGCGCCGGGCTTGTGGGGATGTCTTTTGCCTATGCCTTGATGATCAGCAACGCCGTGGACGAGCTTCTGATCATCGATATCGACCGGAAAAAGGCCGAAGGCGAGGCCATGGACTTGAATCACGGGCTGGCTTTTTCCGGCGGCCACATGAAGATTGCCGCCGGCGATTATGAAGGGGTGCGGGATGCCGATCTTGTGGTGATTGCCGCCGGCGTGGCGCAAAAGCCGGGGGAATCGCGCATCGCGCTTCTGCGCCGCAACGCCCGCATTGTCACTTCCGTGGCAGAGAGCTGCGACAGAGCCGGTTTTGACGGCATCTTTCTGATCGCCACCAATCCCGTGGATCTGATGACCGACCTGGTGCGGCGGCATACCGGATTTCCGCCAAACCGCGTGATCGGCAGCGGTACCGGCCTGGATTCCGCCCGGCTTCGCTTTCTGTTGGGACAGTATTTCGGCGTAGATCCGCGCAACATTCACGCCTATGTCATGGGCGAACACGGCGATTCCGAGTTTGTGCCATGGTCGCAGGCCATGGTATCGACCCGTCCGGTTCTGCGTCTCGTAAACGACAGGAACAACAATTTCAATTTCGATGAACTCTATGAAATCGAGGCCGAGGTGCGCGGCGCGGCGCAGAAGATCATCGAGTGCAAAGGCGCTACCTATTACGGCATCGGCATGGCCGTACTGCGGCTTGTCAAGGCGATTTTCGGCAACGAGCGCAGTATTCTGACGGCGTCCGCGATGTTGAACGGAGAGTACGGCGAAAACGATGTTTATGTCGGTGTCCCCTGCATCATCGGCAGGGAAGGCGTCGTCGCCGTTGTGGAGACCGATCTTACCCCGGAAGAACAGGACAAACTCTCGCAATCCTGCGATTTTTTGCGCTCGGTTCGGCGGGAGATTCTGCGCACCGATCCCACGGCGGTTTAAGAGAGCAAGCAAGGCGGTCAAAGCCCCGACGCGGCTTTGACCGCCTTTTCCCGCCCGCCTCGCTCCTGTTTTTCCGCCCGCCCCGATCCGCCCTTGACAAATCGCCCGCTTTGTGTTAAAATACAACAAAAGGCAAATAGGTCGATAAAAACCAAGGACGGGAGGCGAGTTTTTTTGCGTGAGCTTTGGGATGTCTACGGGGAAAATTTCCAGAAGATCCCCGGCCGGATTGCCGTGCGCGGCAAACATGACTTGGGCATGAACGAATATCATCTCGTGGTTTACGCGTGGATTTTCGCTTTCGACGGTCGGGTTTTGATTTCCAGGCGCCAAAAAGGGCGCTCGTTCGGCGGCGCGTGGGAATGTCCCGCCGGCTGCGCCAAACAGGGGGAATCTTCGCAGGACGCCGTTTTGAGGGAAGTGGAAGAGGAACTTGGCGTCCGGCTCGATCCTGCCGCCGGCGAGCTTTTTTGCCGCTATAAGCGGCGCTTTCCGATGGGCGCCAAGGCAATCTGCGATGTCTGGGTGTTCAAGCATCCCCTTTGCCGCGAAGAACTGGTGCTGCAAAAAGAAGAGGTGTGCGATGTGCAGATCATCTCTCCCGCCGAACTTTTGTCCATGCAGCGCGCCGGCGCGTTCCGGCGGCGCTACCCCTACATGGAAGAGATGATTGCCCAGCATTCCTGATCCTTTGCCAAACAAGACAGTTGATGTAAAGAGACAAAAAAAAGACCCGCCTGCGCTTGGCAGGCGGGTTTTTATGTTCAGGAATGTTTTTCGGCCACCGGCTTTTTGATTTTGAAGATTTTGCGTAACAGGGGTTTTAAAAGCCGCGGCGCTTTGACAGTGACAATTTTCATGTGTAAACCTTTCTGCGGCCGAGCCGCCCGATGGGGAATGCCGTTCATAGGCAGTATATGCGCAAAGCGCTTTTTCGGTCATGCCCGTTTTTATCCGCCGTTATTTTTTGTCCCACGGGTTTTTGTTTTTCAGAATCCCGTAGAGCGTGACATAGCTTTCGTGCCGGCTTTGGGGAATGTCGCCCCGGGCGACCGCTTCGACAATGGCGCAGCCCTCCTCGCAAAGATGGGTGCAGCGCGTATAGCGGCAGCGGCCGAAATAGGGAGAAAATTCACGAAAGGTGTAGGGCAACTCTTCTTTGGAAAAGAAATCGAAGCGCTGAAAATCCAGCATGGAAAAGCCGGGGGTATCGGCGAGAAAGCCCTGGCCGTCGGTATGGCAAAGAGAAGAGAGCGGGAAGAGCTCGGCATGCCGCGTAGTGTGCCGCCCCCTGCCGATTTTCGGGGAAACCGTTCCGGTTTGCAGCGACAGCGCGGGAAACAGACGGTTGACCAGCGTGGACTTGCCGGCGCCGGATACGCCGGCAAACGCAGATATTTTGTCTTTGGCGTTTTGCAGGAGGTACTGCCGCAAAAAGGCGACGCCCTCTTCCTCGTCTAAGGCGAGCAAGAAGGTGGGATAGGTCTTTTGATACACCGCTGCCAAGCGCTCGGATTCCTCCCGGTCGAGATCGCCTTTGGTAATGACGATCACCGGCTGGATGGACAAAGATTCCGCAATGGCGATGAGCTTGTCCAGCGTGAAGAGGTCTGGCGCGGGATCTTTGGTCGGCAGGATGCAGAAAAGCATATCGATATTGGCAAGCGGCGGGCGGATCAGAATGTTTTTGCGCGGCTCAATGGCCTCGATGACGCCGCCTTTTTGCGCGTCCCACGCGACAGTGACCAGATCGCCCACGGCGGGCGCTTCTTTTTGGTGGCGAAACGCCCCTTTGGCGCGGCAGGAAATCGCTCCCTGCGGGGTGAGAATTTCATACAGCCCCCCCAAGCCCTTGACAATGCGTCCTTTTCTTGTTTCCATAGATTTTTCCGTTCTTTGTAGTCTTCACGGACATTATAATAAAATTTGGGGGCGTTGGCAAGGTTTTTTGAAAAAGTTCTTGAAATAAAAAGCGATTTGTTGTAGAATAAAAACAGAAGTAAACGAGAAAGACAGGCTGATTATGAAAATCGATCTGCATGTACATACCTCTGAAGTCAGCGCTTGCGGCATGATGTCCGCAGAGGAGACGGTGCACCGCTATGCCGAGGCGGGCTATGACGCCGTCGTCATTACCAACCATTTTGCCAAATATAACAGCGACCGCTTTGCCGCCGCCGGCTTTGATTTTTTCACCAAATACCAAGAGGGGCTTCTCCTTGCCAAAGAGGCGGGCAAACGGCACGGCCTCAAAATTTTCGGCGGCTATGAACTGCGCTTTAACGGCAGCGACAACGACTATCTGGTTTACGGTATGCCGGATGACATCGCCTGCCGCTGTGACGAGCTTTTTGCGATGAATCCCGCCTCCTTTTCGGCGCTTGCCAAAGAAAACGGCTTTCTCTTCTACCAGGCGCATCCCTTTCGCAACGGTATGCGGATTACCAATCCCGCCTGCCTGTTCGGCATAGAAGTGCGAAACGGCAATC
>CANQXN010000039.1 GCA_947627815.1 uncultured Clostridia bacterium
TTGTTGGTAGCTTAATTATACCATACCCAAGGTGGATCTTCTCTCTCTTTTTGGGTCATATCATTTTATCACATACAGTTTTGCGCTTTTTTCCAGAATCTGTTGCTTTTTTTGTCTGTTAGCGCCTGACACGACGACCCAAAAAAGAACACGCGACACATGAAAAGAGGCTGTCTGCGGAAAACCGCAGACAGCCGTTTAAATTGCTGATAAAAACTCAGTTGCCGCAACCACAGCCGGTGCCGTAGGTGCTGCCGTTGTTGCCGCAACCGCAACCGTTGCGGTTGCCATTGCAGAGCAGGGAACCGAGAAGAATAGCAATGATAATGAGCCACAGAGTAGAGTCGTCAAACAGGTTGCAAAGACAGTTCATAGGAACCTCCAGGATTTTGTAAGATGTGGGAGGCCGTGCCTTCCTGTATCATCTTATGCATGGGGTGAGGTTCGGTGCATCGTGGCATCTTAGAAAACTTATTCCAGATTCAGATGGGTAATCTCGAGAAACTGCTGCGCGGCATCCACGCCGGTCATGGGAAGTAGCGCCATCGCTTTGCATTTGGTACAGCTGATTGTGACCCGACCGTGGTGGATACGGTAGCTATAATCTCCTTTTTCTCCCTCCGGGCATCGGCAATGAATCGCTTCTTCGTCCTCCAGCTCTCGGATCATATAGGCACAGACATCATCCAAAAGGGGATTTTCACTCTTTAGTTCGTCCTCTTCCGGCGCTTTGCGCATTTGCGAAAGATCCTTCATGCCCGATTGCTTCAATAGAGCGAGCAATTCCTCGTTGCTTTTTTCCACGGCGTCAAGAACATCCTGCTGTTGCCCGATAAAACAGATATCAATCCCGGTATAAGGGCAGGGGAGTCGAAAAACGCCTTCTTCTTTCGTAAAAAAATGATTTTGTCCCAATACAAAGTGGTGCGGCTTGGGACAGGCGATGCAGGGAATACAAAGGCGCAGTTTTCGTTCCGGCGTATAAGTGATGACCGTTTCGCTTTTGCCGCAACGACAACGGAGCTTCATCATATCCCCCGACAAAGAGAAAATGCCGACCAGCGAAAAAACAGTGGCGCCGCATTCGGGGCAACGATAGGCAAGGGTGGTTTCTTTGGATTCAATCAGCATAAAAATCTTCCTTCATTTATCAGTGTTCAGGCGGCCGAGAGGCGAGAATCAATCGGGACTGTCGGTAAGCGTATGGTCTTCCTTTAGATCTTTTGGCAACTCGGCGGGGAGCGCTTCTTTTTCTAAATCATAGGATTCGGTGGGAAGCGCGCTGTTAGCGGCATTCATGATGGCAATGGGGCTGTTCAGATTGTAAAAGGATTTCAGATAAACATTCAGGTTAAGTTCCGTGATATCGGAGGCGGTGATGTCCAGATTGCCGCTATCGTCCTTATAATGATCTGCCAGAATTAACGGTTCATATTTGACATTTTGAAATACCAGCCGGTAATAGAAATAGGTGTCTTTTTCAATGGTGATATAATCATAGGCGGTATAGGTGGTAATCCCGTCGGTAAGCGTGAAGAAATAAGCGTCTTTCGTTGGTGCGGTGTCAAGTTGATAGTATTCCTGCACGATCTGACCGGCCTTTCGGTTGACACGAAGGGTGAGGATCATTTGTCCGGTCTCTTTGATATACATGGGGTCGCTGATATAGAAAACGCCGTAAAAACTATCGTCTCTCTTGTCGTCCGCATCGGTATAACGCCGGCTGTAGGGCGAATACTGATAGGAATAGGATTGCGTCGGCTGGTTGTTTTCATCTCGCTCCAATGTCAGCGTGAAAGAACCCATTTCCTGTGTAAACACCGTAAGGGAACCTTTTTCCTGATAGGCGGCCAGCGCTTCTTCTGTCCAGACAAAAAGATCGGCATAATCAATTTTTTGTTGGTGAATGCGGTAAAGCATAAGAATAAAAACGAGAAGACATACCCCGAAGAAGATGCATTTCAGGATAAACCAGATCGTAATACGGCCGCTTTTTTCTTCTTTCAGCACAGCTTCGCCCGATTCTTCGTGCGGATATTCTTCTCCGTGCGGTTCGTTTTCAAAAGCGCGTCTGTCCTCGGCTCTGGCTTTTGCGGCTGAGGCGGCGTCGGTGATGGTTTCATTGTCCGGTATTTCGGCTCTTTCGTTTTCCTGCTCCTGCATTCTGTTTGCCCCGCTTTCCGGAAAAATATAAATACAACTTTATCATATCACAACCAAGCTCTTTTTTCAAGTATTTTTCGCTGGGCTATTGAAAAATCGAGTGAAAAATGGTACAATACATTTGTATTGCTTCCTTTCTGAAATGGGACGGAAGCGTTAAACCTGACCGAAAGATTGATAAAGAAGGGCGCCGTCATGGAATACAGAATTTCCGATCAACTCAAAGACATGAAACCCTCGGCTATCCGGGAAATTTTCAAAAGTCTTACGGATCCCCGGATCATTGCCTTTGCCGCCGGCAATCCGGCTGCGGAATCCTTTCCGGCGGCCGCTTTTTCTTCCCTCGCTACGGAAATTTTAAAGAACAACGCGGTGGCGGCACTGCAATATGGGGTCAGTGAAGGATATGAGCCGTTGCGGCGTCAAGTCAAAGAACGCCTCTGTCAGCACTTCGGCTGTCCGGACAGTGATACTTTTTTGATTGTTTCCGGCGGACAGCAGGGTATCGAACTTACCTGTAAAGTTATGTGCAGTCCCGGCGATGTTGTGATCTGTGAAAATCCTTCCTTTATCGGCGCGCTCAACGCTTTCCGTTCTAACGGCGCAAAGCCGGTAGGCGTCCCGCTGGAAAATGACGGCATGGATATCGATGCGTTGGAAGCGGCGGCGAGAAACAATCCCCGGGCAAAACTGATTTATGTGATCCCTACATTCCAGAATCCAGCCGGTATAACTACATCTTTGGCAAAACGAAAAGCAATTTACGAGATTGCCTGTCGATATGATCTTGTCATTTTAGAGGATAACCCTTACGGCGAACTTCGTTTTGCCGGAGAGGAGATTCCCACCATCAAATCCCTGGATCGAGAGGGCAGGGTCGTGTATTGCGGCTCTTTTTCCAAAGTGCTTTCTGCCGGTATGCGCGTAGGGTTTTTGTCAACGCCCGCTCCGTTGGCCTCTAAAATTGTGGTGGCCAAGCAAGTAGAAGATGTACACTCCAATCAGCTTTCTCAGATGCTTTGCTCCGCATTCATCGAGCGCTATGATCTGGACGCGCATATTGAAAAGATCCGTGCTCTCTACCGTCAGAAGTCGGCGTTGATGCTGAAAACGCTGGACGAGTATATGCCAGCCTGCGTGAGCTATACCCGTCCGCAGGGCGGACTTTTCCTCTGGTGTACGCTATCGGAAAGAATCGACATGAACGATTTTGTCCAAAGGGCTTTAACGCGCTTCGTTGCAGTGGTACCCGGTACGGCGTTCAATTGCGATGAAAAAGCGCCGTCTCAGGCTTTTCGCGTAACTTATGCCACGCCAACGGAGGAACAGATCGTTGTCGGCGTCAAGACACTCGCGTCCCTTGTTCAGGAAATGTCTGATTGAAAAGCGCAAGATTCAATATCGTTTGAAAACAGCAGGAGGTTTTTATGACAGAAAATATCCATATGGCCAATACTTTGTCCGATGTCCCCGCCAAGCCGATTATTTTTTCCGGCATTCAGCCAAGCGGTAATCTTACCATCGGCAATTATCTCGGGGCAATAAAAAGTTGGATCAGGTTTCTTGAGGAATATAATTGTATCTACTGTATAGTAGATATGCACGCTATCACAGTGAGGCAGGTGCCGGCCGACTTGCGTCGGCATACCTATGAGCTTCTGGCACTTTATTTGGCTGCCGGTCTGGATCCCCAAAAGTGTACCTTGTTTGTGCAGAGCCATGTGCCGGCTCATGCTCAGCTCGCCTGGATTCTTGACTGTTACACCATGTTTGGTGAGCTTTCCCGTATGACGCAGTTCAAAGACAAATCAGCTAAGAATGCGGACAATATCAACGCCGGCCTCTTTACCTATCCCTCGCTGATGGCGGCGGATATTCTGCTTTATCAAGCCGATCTTGTGCCGGTGGGAGAGGATCAGCGCCAACATATCGAGCTTTCCCGTGATATTGCCAATCGCTTCAACGGCATTTACGGCGATGTTTTTAAGGTGCCGGACGGCTTTATTCCTAAAGTGGAGGCCGGCGCCAAGATTATGTCGCTGTCCGACCCTGAAAAGAAAATGAGCAAATCGGATACCGGCTTCGGCTCTGTAAGGATTCTTGACAGCCGGGACGAGATTTTGAAGAAATTTAAACGGGCGGTTACCGACTGCGACAGTGTGGTTCAATACAAGGAGGGCAAAGCGGGCATTAACAACTTGATGAATATTTACGCCTGCTTTACCGGCAAAGATCACGCGGTCATCGAACGGGAATTTGACGGCCGCGGATACGGCGATTTTAAACTCGCGGTCGGAGAAGTCGTGGCGGACGCTCTCGCGCCTTTGCAAGAGGAGTTTCGCCGTCTGATGGCCGATAAAGGATACTTGGAGTCGGTGATGCGGCAAGGAGCCGAGACAGCGTCACATCTTGCCGCTAAAACCCTGCGTAAAGTATATAAAAAAGTCGGCTTTGCCGGGGTGTGAGGGAAAGCTGTGACTGTTTTTGCTGAGATCGGCCGATTTTTGATCCGGCATATTTTGTGGATTGCCATCCCCTTTTTCCTTTGGAATCTTTTTGTTATGTTGCTCTATGTCCGGGATAAAAAGAAAGCCCAAAAAGGCGCTTGGCGCACGCCGGAAGCGACATTGATCGCACTGGCCTGGGCTTTTGGCGGATTGGGCGCCATGTTTGGCATGTTTGTTTTTCGGCATAAAACTAAGCATATCAAATTTCTTATTATGGTTCCGCTGGCCTTTGTGGTTCAGTGGGCGTTGATTTCGCTTTCGATTTTTGCTGGCTTTTTCCTCTGACCCTCTTGTCACGAAAAAGACAGAGAGCAGTATGCTCTCTGTCTTTTTCATGAAAACTCAGCGTCAACTGATGGTCGGTTCGGTATAGGTGGTCTTGCACTCAAACGACTGGCAGTCTGTACATGCCGGGACCGTGGGATTTTTCTCGTGTGTTCCTACTTGAATCACATCAAGAGAACAGAAGTTTTGCGTCTCGCTATGATGCTTACATTGTTCTACGGTACAGGCGATGCAGTGATTCGGTTTCTTTTTGCAGCAGGAAGAGGAGGAAGAGTCAGTCATATTGTGTGATTCCTTTCACGGGCATGGGATCGGAGGCATTGCCTCCTTTTTTAGTTTTTCCCGTGAAAGCTTCCTTATACACAGATGCGCGAGAATAAAACAGGTCAAAATATATATTGCCAAATTGATTTTCCGAGAAAAACGGAAGAAAAAAGACTGTACCCGTCAATCCTATTCGGTGTACAGTCTTTTGATTTCTATCGGTTATTCAGCAGGGTAGACGCTGGCGCGTTTTCTGCCGCCGGCCATGTGTTCAAATTTGACCGTTCCGCTGATAAGGGCAAACAGGGTATCGTCCGATCCGATGCCTACATTCTTGCCGGGGTGGATGTGAGTGCCACGCTGTCTGACAATGATATTGCCGGCCAGCACATGCGCTCCGTCCGCTTTTTTGACGCCAAGACGCTTTGCCTCGCTGTCTCTGCCGTTTTTAGTGGAACCGACACCTTTTTTATGAGCGAAAAACTGTAAACTGATTCTCAACATAGCTTTGTACTCCTCCCTTAATATTTCCTTTATTCTTCGACCTCGCTGACATCCAGATAATCGTAATACTCCTCCAAAAGATCATTGATCTGCAAATAAAAACCGTACATCAAGCCGGATACGGCATACCGCTTCTTTTCATCGGCCTCAAATTCAGCAAGAGCGCCTCTGGCGTAGAAGGTGATATCGGCGGAGTCATCATCAATGGTATAGTCAACTTCCGAGGCAAAGGAAACCTCGATCGCGTTTATTAAAAGCATAGTCATGGCCGACAGGGCGGCGCAGAGAACATCGTCTCCTTCCTCGCCGAAGCCTGTGTGTCCGGTTTCACGGAACCCGTAATAAACGCCGTCGCGTTTGTAAAAAACAAATTTTGTCATGGACAGATCCCATGATCAAAGAGAGATGGAAACGATCTGAACCTTGGTATAAGGCTGTCTGTGTCCGATCTTCTTTTTCTCGTTCTTTTTGGATTTATACTTGAGAACATAGATCTTTTTGCTTTTACCGTTTTTCTGAACTGTCGCGGTCACTTTGGCGCCGGCGACATAAGGAGCGCCAACAGCAAAATCGCCATCAGTCTTGGAAGCCGAGAGAACCTTGTCAAAGGTCACGGTATCGCCTTCGGCAGCATCCAGCTTTTCCACGAAAACAATATCGCCTTCGCTGACTTTGTACTGCTTTCCGCCCGTTTCGATAATTGCGTACACGAAAAGCACCTCACTTTCTATAGGCATCCTTTGGATGCAAGACTCGCTAAGGTGGGCTGGCGGGAACGCCATTGAAAGCCACGCCATTATGCGGCACTGTGTATTATACCTGAAGAAAAGGAACTTGTCAAGAGGTTCCTGACAAGTTCCTTTACTTTTTTTGCATTTTTTTACATATCCAGAGAGATCAGTGCATGAAATCACCGAGGCCAAAGGCGTTGACCAAAGCGTCTTTCAACTCATCGCCTAATCCGTTTTCGGGATCGCTGAGAGCATCCGCCAAGGCGGCTTTATCGTTTTGCCCCATGGAATCGCCGAAAGCGGTTTTCAGGTCTTCCTGCTTCTCGACAATGGTTTCCGAGACAACGGTGGAGTGCTGCACGGTATCCAGAAAGTCACTGGCGGTTTGTTTTCCGTCTTCGCTGTCGCTACCGTCGGAAAAGAGGGAAGAGTCTTCCTCGTCCTGTGCAAGAGCCAGATCAAAAATGGTTTGCAAATAAGCCGCTTCCGCTTCTGCTTGCTCCGCCGTCATGGTGGTGTCGGCGTTGCCGAAGCGAGTGAGCAGATCCTTGGTCACTTCTGCTGTGGCCTCAATACGGTCGCTGGAAAGGGAAGAACCGGCATATTTTTCAATCACATTAGGCGTAATGCAATCAGCCAGCACTTCAGCACCGGTGGGATCCAGATCTTCCACCAAAGAAGTAACGGTTTTCTTCATTTCTTCTTTGACTTCCTCGGGTGTTTTGTCGCTGTTATCGTTGTCGAACATCTGCATGACATCCATGGCGTTCTGCAGGGTTTCAGCGGCTTTTTGGTTGGTATCGTCCGCAACATACTCGACAAGACGGTTGGCAGCTTTCGCATCTATACCGGTGCGCTGGAGAGCAAAAACAACAAGATTGGTCATCGAGGTGGCAATGTTTTTGGCCGAGCCGTCCCCTTTGGTGGCGGAAAATTTGCTCAGGGTTTTGGTCAAAGCGGCAGTGTCTATTTTTTCTATGCGGAAAGCAATGGTGCCATCGTCCTCAACGACCATGACATCTGCTAAGATTTGAAGCATTTCTTCAATGGCGGTTGCCTGACTTGTGAGAACCTCCGCAGTAAACTGCTGAATATCGGCGGAAGAAAGGAGCAGGGAATCCATGGTGATGTATGCATGTTCCAAAGTGGTCTGGCTAGCAAACTGCGCGGCAAGTTCCTGTGTGGCTTTTACGGTTTCAGCATCCTGCTGGCTCATAAATGCGGCGATCAGATTGCTCATTTCATCCGAACTGCGGTTGACGGTGGCTCCATTCAGCTTTTCCGAGACAGTTTTCATACAGTCAGCTACAGCGCCGTTGCTGTTCAAAAGGCATCCGGCAAACAGCGCCGCCTGGTCTTTGCTAATATCAACGCCGTACTTTGCACAAACATTTTGCACGCCCGAGGTCAATTTTCTTGTTTGTTCCTCTGCGGTTTCATAATCGGCGGCTTTGTTTGTTTCAGCGGAAAGATCCTGTATAAAGGCGTCATAAACTTCAGCATCGTCCGCGGGGATCGCAAGAGCATCGGCAATAGTCGTGAATCCGAGATTGGAGATTTCAGCGACAAGCATACGCATACGGTCATTTTTCGCCAGCGTATTGATTAGTCCGGACAACGCCCCTTCACGGGAGAGAACCTCTATGATCTGCTGAGTGGTTGCATCGGGATCGGCAAGCACCGTGAGAATATGGGTTTCGGTGAGCTGCGCCAGAGTTTCGGTAATGGTGGTGATATCCTCCATGAGCGTCTCTTCTGTCGTACTTGCCAAAATCGTGAAAATGTCATTGATCAAAGGCTGCATCTGTTCAGAAATATTACCGACCGGGCTGTCGATGCCAGCAAAAGAATTACCTTTTTCCCAAGCATCTGCGGCAGCCGGCAGAATTTCTGCGGCAATGGCCGACACCAAAGAGGATTCCTTCAAAGCATCGGGGAAGCCGCGCAGGGTGTCGATTTGTTCATCGGTAATTTGTGAAAAATCAAAATTGGAATCTATCAGCGGACTTAAGGAAGAGTAGAGCTTAAAGAGAGCGGAGATCTCGGTATCCAGTTTGACTTTTCCGCTCTCGATTTCAACCGAGAACATATTGTTGAACATGGCTCTGCCGCCCAATGCATTGACCACGGTAAGCACAGGATTGTCTCCAATTTTGGATAAGCATTCCTGAATGTCATCTAATGTTGGCTCATCTGTCTGTGCCGCATTGCTTTCTTCGCCTGTGCCGGTAATTTGAGAGGCAATACCGGAATCTTTCACCTCTTGAAGCACATCATCGGCGAAAGAGGTAATACCGGCCAGCGGGCAAAGAGCGAAGATCAGGAAAACAGCGCTCAAAACCACGCCAACGACACAGCCTAATACTTTATTGAGGACTTCGTTCTTCAGCATGTTTTTAATAAAGGGGATCTTTTTGAGAAAAGCATAGGGGATCAACATCAACAGCGACATGATGCAGAAAAGAAATGCAAAAATGAACGCAAAGGTGACAGCGCCGGGCAGGTTCTGGATCAGCGAGGCCAATGTGGGGCTGGCATCTATCACTTCCTGCATCGAGCCTCCCGCAATGGCATCGTGAATCAAATCGCCCAGCAGCGAGGCAATGGCGGGATTGATTGCCAGTGTCAGTAAAAAGGCGATCAAAGCGCCGAAAAGAACAAGCACCAGCCGCAAAAGCGATGAACCGAATCTACGCCTGTAGCCGAACCATGTCGTTAATCCGATTACCGCCAAGGCAATGATCGATAATCCGATGGAAACGCCGAGAAGGATAGTGCCGACAGTTGCTATGGTCATAAAAAAAGTACCTCCGGTATGTGTTTGGTTTTTCCTTTTCTGATTATATAATTATGGAGCCTTTGAGCGTACAGACAATCTATTGAATGCACGCCGAAAAAGAGTCTCATTTATTATACTGTTTTTCCTTGCTTTTTTTGTGAATAAAATGTAAACTTTATAGTTTATTGATGATATGGCATGATAATCTGAAAAGAGAAAAAGCACAATAAAAAAGTAGGCTTTTTCTTACAGTCGCAGTATCGGTTTTGACGGTGGATATTTTTGGCAAAATCACATCCGGAAACGCTTACCGGGCGAGCCGCCGTTGTGATGCGGCGGCCATGGTATTTTCCATGAGCATGGCAATCGTCATGGGGCCTACACCGCCGGGGACGGGTGTGATAAAAGAGCAGTGCGGAGCAACAGATTCAAATGTCACATCGCCGCACAATTTTCCGCTTTCATTGCGGTTCATGCCCACATCCACAACGACAGCGCCTTCTTTTATCATATTTTGTGTGATCAGTCCGGCCTTTCCAACGGCAGAAATCAACAGATCGGCTTGGCGCGTAAAAGAGGGAAGATCCTCCGTCTTTGAGTGACAGACTGTTACCGTGGCATCCCGTGCCAGTAAAAGTTGTGAAAGAGGTTTTCCTACAATATTGCTACGACCGACGACAACACAGTGTTTGCCGCACAGCGGAATGTGATAACGATCCAGCAACGCTAAAATTCCCGCCGGTGTGCAGGGCTTAAACCGGGGAGTTCCTTGAAAAAGCAGTCCTAAATTCTCGGGATGAAAGGCGTCCACATCTTTTTCGGGGGCAATGGCTTCAATCACAGCCGTCTGGCGGATCGACGGCGGTAGCGGCAATTGGACCAAAATGCCATCGATGCTTTCGTCGCGGTTGAGCGTTGTGATCAAGGCGAGCAGATCTCTCTCACTTGTATCACATGGCAGTTGATATGTACGGGATAAAAAGCCGATTTCTTCACATGCACGGCATTTGTTTCGCACATAGACAGAGGAGGCGGGATCCTCCCCTACCAGAATGACCGCCAGTCCGGGCGCAGGCTGGCCTGACTCTAACATGACTCTGGTTTGTTCAGCTAATTTTTGACGCCGGGCGGCGGCGGTTTCTTTTCCGTCAAGAATCGTATACATGAGCGTTATTCCTCGCCGGTTTTCTTTTTTTTCTCCGCGTGATGTGCCTGTTTTTGTTCATAAGCCTGAATGACTTTTCTGGCATCGTTGAAATGGCGAGCCTGCGGATAGTAAATATTATCCGCTATTGTCTTATTGTTTACCGTATTGACCAGGCGGTTATAAAACTTGGCGATCTTTTTTTGCGGGTGTTTGATGGGCTTCCAATTGAGTTCCATGGCGATGAGAAGGAAGGCAAAAAGAACAAACGCAATTCCCGCGATAAGCTGCGAGACGCGGATGCCGCTGTTTCCGATATAGAGACTGTCGGTGCGCATCCCCTCGATGATCATGCGCCCCAGTCCATACCAGGAAAGATAGAAAAAGAGGATTTGTCCGTCATATTTTCTTTTTTTGTAAAAAAGCATGATCAGGATAAAGCCCAAGAGATTCCAAAGCGATTCATAAAGAAAGGTGGGATGTACATAGATCCATTGGCCGCCTTTGTAAAGCCCCATGCGCCAAGGCATTGTCGTTTCACCGCCGTGGGCTTCCGCGTTCATAAAATTGCCCCAACGGCCGATGGCTTGCGCGGCCATAACACCGGGTGCCATAAAATCCAAAAAAGGAAGTATCCGTATCTTTTTGAATTTGAGGACAAGAATGGCCATGATAGCACCGCCGATGATGCCGCCGTAAATGGCCAGACCGCCGGAGCGGATGTCGATGATCTCTTTGAAGGTAGTAAACATGTTGGGATTTTCCAGCTTTTTAAAGATCACATAGTAAAGACGGGCGCAGATAATCCCGGGGAAAACTACCCAGAGCGCAATATCCAGCAAATCGTCTACCAAAAGTCCGGTTTTTCTGGAACGCCAATAAACATACCAGATCGCAAACAGGATCCCTGTGACAATGATCAGGGCATACCACTTGATTTCGATTCCGAATATGCTAAAAGCGGTAGGATTCACTACGAATGGATCGATCCCAAATCCCGGAAAAGATATTTGTGTTGACAGCATATTGTTATCCTTTCATCCTTGTCTTCGTTGCCGCGTCCCGCCATACCTTCGGCAGGACGCGGCATGATTTATTTTACCATATCTTCTTTGATTTTTCAATGATTTTTCAATAGCTTTTTCGAAAAGGGGCGGATGAAGAGACAAGCGACCGACTTTGGTTGGTTTTCTTTTGGAAAATCATCGTTTCTTGCGTGTGATTTCCACGGTATGCTGACCCGGGGCAAAAAGAATATGGGGTGTTTCTTCCGGGATGGCTTGGCCGTCCAGAAGGCAACGGTCTTCCTGCCCGAGTTGCATGGAAATGCGATAGGAGGCTTGCTTTTTGACAAAATGCAATGTGAGGAAGGGACATTGATCGGACAGCGCGGGCGATAAGGTGAAGCCTGTTTCGTCTAAGGAAAGACCGGCCAGTCGTTCGGTCAAAAGGCGCAGATACCATCCGGCGGCTCCGGTGTAAAGCCCCCAGCCGCCCCGTCCCCGATGTTCGGGATTGTCATAGATATCACCGCAGAGAAAATAGGGTTCGGCATTGTATACCGAAGCAAGCGCTGGGATCAGGGAACGGGTCGTGGGCGCTATGCCAAACAGAACCGAAGTGGCTCTGCGGTTTTCCCCTATGGCAAACAACCCGGCAACGCCGAAGAGAGCGCCATGCGTATATTGACCGCCGTTTTCACGGAATCCTTCACAGTAGGCGGATACATATCCCGCCTCTTGCCGTTCGGCAGGAAAAGGCGGTGTGAAGAGACGAAGCAGCTTATATTCTTCATTGTAGAGTAATGTCATGGCGGTGTTCATAGCGGTCACGGTGCGGTCGGTCGCGCCCTCGGTTAAAGCCGAGAATGCCTGCGGCAAAAGGTCGATGGCACAGGCGCCGGATAGCGCCGATCCCATCGGCAGGCCGGAGTCATATCTTGCCCGCAGATAACGGTCGTCTTCCCAAGCGTTTTGTTCAACAGCTTTCGCCAATTGAACTTCCTTGTCATGCAAGAATGATGATGATTCTTCATCGCCGTATTGTTTGGCCGTCTGCGCAAAGGCATGAAAAACCCATTGCATGAAGCGCGCAAGGAAAACGCTGGTTCCTCGTCCGGCCAATCCTACACGGTTAAAGGAATCGTTCCAGTCGCCGCCGCCGATAAGCGGCAGTCCGTCCGAA
>CANQXN010000040.1 GCA_947627815.1 uncultured Clostridia bacterium
CTTCAAAAGCCGTTCTTCCTCGACCGAGGCGAGCGCGGGAATGTCCGGCAGTTCGCGGATAAATCGCAGATAATAGGGGGTCGCGGCCTCAATGCGCGTCTGTTGGAGCATGATTTCCGAAATCCAGACATGATAGGGCGTGGGATCTTCCCGCCAAGGCATACTTTTTTTATGCCGGCTGTACCAGTCGATTAACAGGGGGATCGCTTGTTGTAAAAGCGGGCCGTCCGACCCGTTCTGCTTGTCTGTCGGCCTTGCCATACCGTCACCTCCTGTCAAATTCCTTCCCATTGTATCATGTTTTCTACCGTTTTGCAAGAGTTTTAAAAAAAATACGCCTTGTATTTTTTAAAAGAAACCGCCGCGACAAATCGCGGCGGTTTTCCTTAAATGTTTTATTCCCGCCCGTCTCTGCCCAAACCCGCGCCTGAAACGGTCGCCGATTCTGACAGGGGAAATCTCAGGAACAGGATAGAACTTCCATGGCGGCCGCAAGGTCCAAAAGCTGCGATTGGGCGCTGATGCCGACAATGGGAATGAGCGGAAAAGGCGCGCTCTTTACCAGCGCCACAAGCGAAAGCGCCTGCACCGAAAGGCCGGTCTTTTCCGATTGCAAGATCAAGTCTTGCAGCATGGCTTCGTTAGCCGGATTGTCATAAGCGGCCGAAAGCGAGGGATCGATCTTTCGTCCCGCCGCGCGTTTGGCAAAATAGCCCCGCGCCGTGGATTGGTAAGGAATCAGGGGCAGCCCGCTGGCCTCATGATAAGCCCACTCTTCCCTGTCGCAGATGACAAGCGTGGGATCGGGATTGGTATTTTGCCCGGGGGTAAGCGCCGCGAGGCTGTATTGATTGGAAAGCACGATAAAAGGAGAGACCGCGTGGGCGGCCGCGTATGCCGCCGCCTCTTGCATTCGTTTTATCGTAAAATTGGAGGCCGCGAGAAAACGCAGTTTTCCCGCTTTGACAAAGCCGGTCAGCCATTCGAGCAATACTCCGACCGGTAGATCGGGGTCGTCTCTGTGGAGATAATAGAGATCGATGGCCTCCCCGCCCAAGGCGGCAAGGCTGGTTTCGATGTCGTGGGTCAGCGCCGGAAGCGTCAGCCGCTTTTCCCGGGTGATGAGGTCATAATGCCCGCCTTTGGTGGCGATGATCATGTCTTTGTGCGGATTTTGTTTTCTCCAGCGCCCCAAAAGCTGTTCGCTGATATTCTCGCCCACCGGCAGCCACCGGCCGTAGACATTGGCGGTATCTAAAAAGCGGCCGCCCATGTCCCAAAAAGCATCGAGCTGGTAAAAGAAGTCTTTTTCCCGCAGCGTGTCCCCGGCCTGCGCCGTTCCGAGGCAGAGAGGACTTACCGCAAGATCGGACCCCGGCAAGAGGATTCTGCCTTTTTCGGCATCTTTACAGCACATTGCGGTTTATTGTTTCATGGCGTCGCGCACTTCGATGAAGGCGTCCACCACGCGTTTCAATTCTTCCTTGCTGTGGGCGGCCGAAACCTGCGTGCGGATACGGGCGCGGCCTTTTGGCACCACAGGATAGGAGAACGCCACCACATAAATGCCTTTTTCCATCATGCGTTTTGCCATTTCCACGGCGGTATGCTCATCATACAGCATGATCGGAACGATCGGATGTACGCTGTCGATGATATCAAAGCCCGCTTCTTTCAAAAGGCCGCGATAATAGACCGTATTTTCCTCGAGTTTATCGCGCAGGGCGGTAGAGGAAGAAAGCATATCGATCAGCTTCAGCGTGGAAGCGGCGATCGCGGGCGCCAGCGAATTGGAGAAAAGATAGGGGCGGCTGCGCTGACGCAAAAGATCGACGATTTCTTTGCGTCCCGAGGTAAAGCCGCCGGAAGCGCCTCCCAACGCTTTCCCGAAGGTGGAAGTGATGATATCCACCCTGCCCTGCACGCCGCAATATTCCGCCGTTCCCTTGCCGTGAGCGCCGACAAAACCGGTGGCATGGCTGTCGTCCACCATGACAAGCGCCCCGTAACGCGCCGCCAAATCGCAGATGCCGTTCAGATCGGCAATGATGCCGTCCATGGAAAAGACGCCGTCGGTGGCAATCAGCTTGATGCGGGCGCCTTTTTCGTCCGCCTCCCGGAGCTTGGCCTCGAGGTCGGCCATGTTGTTGTTTTTGTAACGATACCGTGCCGCCTTGCAAAGCCGCACGCCGTCAATGATGCTGGCGTGGTTCAGTTCGTCCGAGATCACGGCGTCCTCCGCCGTGAGAATCGTTTCAAACAGCCCGCCGTTGGCATCGAAGCAGGAGGAATAAAGAATCGTATCCTCGGTGCCGAGAAAGGCGGAAATCTTTTCCTCCAGCGCTTTGTGAATATCGAGTGTACCGCAGATAAAGCGCACCGAGGCGCAGCCGTAGCCGCGACGCCGGTAGCAGTCCACGGCGGCGTCGATCAGTTCCCGCGAATCGGCAAGCCCCAAATAGTTATTGGCGCACATGTTGATCATTTTCTCCCCGTCGGCCGCCATGATCCTGGCGCTCTGGGGAGAAGCGATCACCCGTTCTCCTTTGAAAAGGCCGTCCGCCTTGATTTGTTCCACTTCTTTGGCATAAAAAGCCAGCGCTTCTTTTTGATTCATTCTTCCTCTTCCTTCCTTTCTTTCGTTTCAGGAGAGTTTGGTCCAGTCAAGGATCACTTTGCCGGCGCGGCCGCTGTTCATGGCGTCGAATCCTTTTTGGAAGTCTCTCACATCGAAGCGGTGCGTAATGATGGGATCGAGTTTGAAGCCGCCATGGAGCATGGCGCCCATCTTATACCAGGTTTCAAACATTTCCCTGCCGTAGATGCCCTTGATCTGCAGGCCGTTCCAGATGATCGTATTCAGGGGGATCTCGGTCATATTGCGATCCTGAATCCCCAAAAGCGCGATGCGCCCGCCGTTTTCCATGGCGCCGATCAGTTGATTTAACGCCTTGGCGTTGCCCGACATCTCCATGCCCACATCAAAACCTTCCATAATGCCGAGCGAACGCATGACCGAGGTAAGATCCTCCCGGGCGGTATTCACGGCGGCGGTAACGCCGAACTCTCTCGCCAATTCCAAGCGATAATCGTTGACATCGGTGATGACCACATTGCGCGCGCCGCAGAAGCGGGCAATGCCCGCCGCCATAATGCCGATGGGGCCTGCGCCGGTCACCAGCACATCCTCGCCCACCGTCGAGAAGGAAAGCGCCGTATGCGTCGCGTTGCCGAAGGGGTCAAAAATGGCGTAGAGATCATCCGGGATAGCGGGGTCGCAGGGGAAAACATTGACGGCGGGGATCACGAGATACTCGGCAAAAGCGCCGTCCCGGTTGACGCCCACCCCTTGCGTATGCCGGCAGAGATGTCCCTTGCCCGCGCGGCAGTTGCGGCAGTGGCCGCAGACGATATGCCCTTCGCCGGTCACGCGCTGTCCTATAGAAAGACCGGTCACATTGTCGCCCATTGCCACGATTTCGCCCACATATTCGTGGCCGATGGTCATGGGCGTGTGAATGGTATTCTGCGCCCATTCGTTCCAATTGTATATATGTACATCGGTGCCGCAGATGGCGGTCTTTTTGATTTTGATCTTCACATCGCCAGGCCCGACTTCGGGAATCGGCACCTCGCGCATCCAAAGCCCCACTTCCGGCTTTTCCTTGACCAGGGCTATCATTGTGTCCATAACAAACGCTCCTCTCACTGTCTGCGCGCCGGCGTATACCGGCCGCATATTTCTATATTATATTGTAATCCCAACAGAAAAAAAATTCAAGTAGAAAAACCGGGTTTCATAAGTATTTTTTCTTGATTTTTCTTTCGCGTTTCTTTTTTATGACAGGCTCTTGACAGATCGGAAGGGGACGGATATAATACCATTACAGAACATCCTGCCCTTTAGGGGGTTCATATGAAATATCAAGCGGTTCTTTTTGATCTTGACGGCACATTACTCAACACGCTGGACGACCTGCGGGCGGCGGTCAACGCGGCTCTTGCGGCATACGGCTATCCTTCGCGCGCTTTGGAGGAAGTGCGCCGCTTTGTCGGCAACGGCGTGGGGAAACTTGTCGAACGCGCCCTGCCGGGTGGTCTTGCCAATCCCGATTTCCCCAATGTTTTTTCCGCTTTTCTCTCCTATTACAAGAGTCACGCAACCGATCTCACACTTCCCTATCCCGGGATTTTGCCCCTTCTGAACCGGCTCAAGGCCGACGGCATCGCGCTTGGCATGATCTCCAACAAAACCGACGACGCGGTACAGCTCCTCGCCGACCGGTTTTTCCCGGGGCTTTTTTCGGTCGTGTGCGGAGAATATCCCGGTCTTGCGCGCAAACCGGCGCCCGACATGGTGCTATACGCCATGCGCACCCTGCAATGCCCGCCGGAACGCTGCGCCTATGTCGGAGACTCGGAAACCGACCTTCTCACCGCGAAAAACGCCAAAATCCCCTGCTATTCGGTCACCTGGGGGTTCCGGAGCCGCGCGGAGCTTTTGGCCGCCTCCGCCGTTTGCCTTATCGATACGCCCGAGGCGCTTTTGCACCATCTCGAACAGTAAAAAAGCGTCGGGAAAAAATCCCGACGCTTTTTTTGCACCCTTTATGAAATACCGTCGGGATAGAAGCCGGCATCAGGCCTCGTCGGCTTCCTTATCCCGATATTTTTCGGCCTGCAAGGTGAACATTTCGTCATATTTGCCGCCCAACGCCATCAGTTCTTCATGGCTCCCTTGCTCGGCAAGACAGCCGTTTGCAAACAGATAAATGCGATCCGCCATGCGGGTGGTCGAGAGCCTGTGCGAGATAAAAATCACCGTGCGCCCGTCCTGGGAAGCTCCGTCCAAAATGGTGTGGTTGAGTTGATATTCCGCCATGGGGTCGAGCGCCGAGGAGGGTTCGTCCATGATGATAAGTTCGTAGGGCTTTGCAAAAATGCGGGCGATGGCGACCTTCTGACTTTCGCCGCCCGAGAGATTGACGCCGTCTTCGCAAAATTCTTTCGTCAGTTCGGTGTCGACGCCATGGGGCAGTTTTGCCAGTTCTTCGCCAAAGGTGGCCTGCGCGAGCGCCTCTTTCACGCGTTCCGCCGTCGCCTCTTCGCCGTCATAGGGGCCGTGCAGAACATTTTCGGCAAGCGAGGCGGCAAAGATCTTGAAATCCTGAAATACCGTGCCGATTTTCTCGCGGTAGGCTTCGAGCTTCAGCGTGCGGATGTCCTCGCCGTTATAGAGAATACGCCCGGACGACGGATCGTAAAGCCGCATGATGAGCTTTGTCAGCGTGGTTTTGCCCGCGCCGTTGTAGCCGACAAGCGCGACGCGCTCCCCCTTTTCAACGCGGAAGTTAATGTGCGACAGCACTTCTTTTTCCTCGCCGAAGGGATAAGCGAAGCTCACATCCTCAAAGACGAGCGATTCAAATTCGCCCGGCTCTTTGTCGCCGCTCCGAATGGCCGGCTCTTTGTTCAGAAAGGTGAGATATTTTTCAAAATAGAGCGACTGCTCGGGGAATTTTTTCAGGCGTTCCATGAGATTGTAGATCAGCCAACGCACCTGCCAGAGCGAGGTCACCATGCCGGCAAAGCCGCCGAGCGCCACCTCGCCCCGGATCAGAAAGAGGAAAGAAACGGCCCCGATGGCGATGGGCAGAACGCTGTCGATAAGGCTCCAGAAAACATCAAACGGCAGGATTTTTTTGCGGAATTTCACCCGCGTCTTTACCAGCTCATCCACATTCTCTTCATACATGGCGACAAGATTTTCGCTGATTCTGCCGGTGCGCATCTCCTTGGCGCCGTCCGCTAAATGAAACTGCCGGTTGACATAGCTGTTTTTGCGATGCATGGGCTGTTCGGCCAAATTGCCCTTATAATAGAGCTTGTCGATGGCGACACCCAAAAAGAAGGACAGGACAGCGAACGCAAAGATCATCAGCGCGATCCAGCCGTTCATCGTAGCCATATAGCTCAAAATAGCCGTGGAAGCCACAAGGCGGTTGATGATTTTGCCGATGCCTTCGGTCAGTTCCCACGCCTTGTTTCTCGCCTGATCCATGGCGAAGACATAGTCGTTGTAGAACGCGGGGTCGTCATAGCAGGCAAGATCCATCGAGCGGGCTTTTTCGTAGAGATCCTTCTGCATCCGGTACTGCAGTTTCTGGAAGAGCGTGGTGTTGTAGTAGTCCCAATACCAGGCGTCGAAAAAGTAGGCGATGACATAAAAGACCGCCATGATCCCGATGACGAGCGCAAGGCTTGCAAAGCTGACATCGCTTTTGTCAAGCTCATTGAAAAGCCGAATGGTAAAAATGGCGACGGCGGCGTTGAGCAGTCCCCACAAAACGCCATCGAGTACCATAAAAAAGGGGTAAGACGGCAGATATTTTGCCACAAGCCGGAACATTTTCCAGCCATTGGAAAAGACTTTGGCGGGTGACTGCTTCACCTTGTCTTTGTCCTCTTTTTTGTCTTTTTTCACTCCGCCTCACCTCCTTTTTGGGGCGTGAGCTTATAGTTTTCCGCCTGTTTGCGGAAAAGTTCGGCATAAGCGCCGTTTTGCTCCATCAAAGTCCTGTGGGCGCCTTCTTCCGCAATCCTGCCGTTTTCCATATAGATCACCCGGTCGGACAATACCGCAGAGGAAAGCCTGTGGGAAATAAAGATCAGCGTTTTGCCCGCGGCCTCTGTCAAAAGGTTTTCAAACAGTTGATATTCGGCAATCGGGTCGAGCGCCGAGGAGGGTTCATCGACGATGATGCAGGCGGACGGATGGGCAAAAATGCGCGCCAACGCCACTTTTTGCGCCTCCCCGCCCGAGAGATTGACGCCTTCGTCGTCAAATTCGCGGGTGAGGATCGTGTGAATACCGTGGGGCATTGCTGACACCTTTTCCCAGGCGCCGGATTTTTTCAGTGCCTCGACGACCGTCGCCTCGTCGGCCTCGGTATAGGGACGCATGAGAACATTTTCTGCCACCGAGAGCGAAAAGAGCTTGAAATCCTGAAAGACCACGCCGTATTGCGCCCGGTAGGCGTCGAGATCGAGGGTTTTCAAGGGCGTTTGCGCCTGTAAAATCTCGCCAGCTGTGGGGTCATAGAGGCGAAGGAGCAGTTTGACCAGCGTGCTTTTGCCCGATCCGTTGCGCCCGACAAGCGCGATTTTTTCACCGCGCCGGATCGTGAGATTCACCCCGGAAAGAGAGGGCGTTTCGGCGCCGGCATAGGAAAAGTCCACGTTGCAAAAGCGGATGTTCCCTTCCTCTGGCAGGGGTTCGGTCCCGCTCTTCAGCGCCGGGTCATAATCGATAAAATACCGCATGTCCTCGATATACAGGGCGTTTTTGTGGCAGTCGGCGAGCTGGGCGACAAAATCGGTGAGCAGGCCGGAAATGCTGCCGACCGATTGGAGAATGACAAGGCAATCGGCCATCGACATGCTGCCCTGCACCACCGTGCAGTAAACGGCATACAGCATCGCGCCCAGCACACAGACAACTTCCTGCCCGATATTCAGAAGAAATTTACAGCCGCCTTTTGCCCATCCGTAGTCGGCGATCAACTTTTTATAGGAGAGCCAGGCCGCCTTCTGCTTTTCCAACATGGCGCGCCAGATGCCGCCGAGGCGCATTTCTTTGGCATATTCCGCAAGATAAAAGGTGCGCTGAACATAGTTGATCTTTCGGTCGATGGGGTCGCGTTTGCGGTCAAATTCATGCACGATTTTGTTCCGTTTGCGGCTGACCAAGCCCAAAAGAAGCGGGAAAAAGGCAAAGATCATGAGGCGGGCGTCGATACTGAAAAGGAGGGCGCCGTTGGTCACAAGCGAGATGAACGACCAGAGCATGTTGTCGATGGTGTAGATGACATTCATGCACTTGCCGTAGCAGTCGGTCATGGAGCGCACATATTTGTCATAAAAGGCGGGGTCTTCATAACAGGCAAGCTCTACTTTGCCGGCTTTGTCAAACAGCAGTTCCTCGATGTTCGCGACAATCCGCTGAGTGTACTTGGGATGTACCAAAAGGCGCAGATAGTCGATAAAGAAATACCATATAAGATTCAGCCCGAGAACCACTCCGAGGTAGATAAACGCCTTGGTAATCCCCGACGAACCATCGCTGTAGCAATTCAAAAGATAGCGCAAAAGGTAAGTATTGGTGAAAAAATTGAGGATGGCGTTGCCGATCGTCCAGAGGTAATAGGTGACAAGATAGACCGGCGAGGTCTTCCATAGGATTTTTAAAACAAAGGCGGTATTGGCGAACACCCGTCGGGTGGAGATCGCTTCTTCTTTGTTTTTCTTCTTTTTTTCTTTTTTCTTTTCTTTTTTGGGGGAACTCATAGAAAAAACGCCTCCTTTCCCCGGCATTTCAGCCCAAACCTTCGACAGTATACCACAGAAATTTTGTGCTGTCAACTCAAAAAATGTAATCTTAACAAGCAAAAAACATATCTTTACAATTTTTTCAGGACGCAAAAAAAGAGACCGGGCAAAAACCCGATCTCTTTTTTCCTTCGTAATAAGGAAGACAGTCTGTTTTCAGGTAAGTTCGTCCCAACCGATGGACGAGAGTTCGCCGGATTCCTTAACAGTAACGCCGGAAATCATAACGATATCATCCACTACGAGGGATTCGATCTCAAGTTCGGGAACAATGTAGGTTTTCTTCATCATTATCCTCTTTCTCCGCTCATTCTGCATTCCTCCACCGTCATTGAAGCGGAAAGACGGTCAAGGGTACGGCAATTCCGCATCAACTGCCATACAATCTGCAAAAGATAATCGCTCACAGTGCCTCCTGAACAACACTATGATCCATTACATGCTCATTATATATAATTTGTCCCGCTTTGTCAAGGGCTTTTCAAAAGTTTTTATTTTTTATTTTCCAAAATCGGCAAAAAACGGCAAAAAGGAGCTGACCGGAAGATCCGGCCGGCTCCTTGATTGCTTTCACGCCCGCCGTGCCGTGTAGCAAAGAAATATAACCCTGCATGAGCAAGGCGGTGTCCTCTTCCTCAATTTGCGCTCCCAACATCTCTTTTTCCCGTGACATAAGCAGGGGATAAGAGGAGGTCTGCCTCCCTTGAAAGAAGTGCCGGACTCCAATTTCAATTTGTAGGTTTATTTACTGAGCTATCACGAACAAAGCAGGACTGCGAACCGTACAACTACAGTATATGTGAAAAACGCGGGCGTCATACATTTTTTCAAAAGCGGCATCCGCACCAAGCGACAAAAAATTTACCGCTTTTCCTTTTTGTCGACGCCGTCGCCCTCTTCTTCGTCATAATCCACTTCTTCTTCAAAAAGCAGATCGTCGAAATAATCGGCCACGCGTTCAAACTCATCGTCATCGTCCACGGTGACAAGATCGCAGCCGCCCTCTTCGTCAAAGTTTTCCGCGCGAAGAATGACGCGATCCCCGGGGACAAGATCGTCATCGGCATCCACCGCCTCCAAAAGCATATATTCGTTGTTTTCAAAGGTGGATCTCATGATGAGCCGGAAGCGGATATCCTGATCCTTATCGTTTTTGAGAAAGACGATATCGTCCTCTCCGGCAAAGTCAAGCTCTTCGTTGTCCGGTATTTGCTGGTTATTCGACATAACGGTCGCTGCCTCCTTGGTGTGAATGATTTTTTTCTGTTTTTATTCTACCCTATTTTCTCGCCGCTGTCAACTGTTTTTTTCATCCTTCTCACTTTTTTCCCGCCTGCTCTTGCATTTTTTCTCTGTCTGTGATAAGATAACCTCATCTGAGAATAGCGGGAAAGGACGGATACAACCGCCATGAAAACGGTAATCGGTATCGATGTGGGAGGCTCCACGACAAAAATTGTCGGCTTTTCGCCAAGCGGCGATCTGATCGAACCCTTTTTTGTCCGCGCCAACGATCAGCTCACCTCGGCTTACGGCGCTTTGGGGCGCTTTACCGCCGAAAACGGCATCGATCTTGCTACGGTAGAAAAAATCATGATCACGGGCGTCGGGTCGACCTTTCTTTCCCAGCCGATGTACAATATCCCCTGTAAGCATCTGGTGGAATTTCCCTGTGTCGGCTTAGGCGGCCTTTATCTCTCGGGTCTCAACCGTGCCGTGGTCGTCTCCATGGGTACAGGCACGGCTTTGGTCTATGCCGAGAATCAAAAAGAATGCCGCTATCTCGGCGGCACCGGCGTCGGCGGCGGCACGCTGCTGGGGCTTTCCAAGCTTTTGACCGGGATGCACGACATCGACGCCATCATCGAATCCGCCAAAAACGGCGATCTTAAAAAAATCGACTTGCGGGTCAGCGATATCACCCGCAACGACATTCACCCCGATCTCGCCCCCGACCTCACCGCCGCCAATTTCGGCAAGGTCAGCGATCTTGCCGATAAAAACGACATTACGCTGGGGCTAATGAACATGATTTTTGAAACGATCGGTATGCAGGCGGTCTTTGCCGCCAGAAGCTGCGGCGTCCGGGATATCGTTCTCACCGGCAATCTCTCCACCATTTTGCAGGCCGCGTCGGTCTTTGACGCGCTGAACCGCCTGTTTGATGTAAATTTTGTGATTCCGCCGCGCTCGCAGTTTGCCACCGTCATCGGCGCCGCTCTGACCGCCCGCGAAGAACAGGGCTGACAAGCCGGTCGCTTTGGCGTGTGACGGCGCCTTCCCGATACACTGTCTTTTTTCAAAACACGCCGTTTTCCGGCGTGTTTTCTTTTGTAATCTCTTTGTGTGAAAAAATGCCTGAAAAAGCAGATTCCGTTCAAAAAAGCGGCGCGCTCTTTCTTGCAATGTATATTTTTTCTCCGCTTAACAAAAACTATGTTTCGTGAAAACAACGCTTTTCTCTCGGGCAAGCTCCGGCGTTTTCCCCGGACACGCCCGAATTTACAAAGAAAGGTATAAAATAAATGAAAGCTACCGGAATTGTCAGACGGATTGACGACCTCGGACGGGTCGTGATTCCGAAAGAAATCAGAAGAACCATGCGGATCCGCGAAGGCGACCCGCTTGAAATATACACCGACCACGAAGGCGAAGTCATTTTCAAAAAGTATTCCCCCATCGGCGAACTCACTGCGTTTGCCTCTCAATATGCCGAAACCTTGCACAAAACCGGCGATCTTGCGGTGGTGATCTGCGACCGCGACGCCGTGATCGCTTCCGCCGGCCTGCCCCGAAAGGATTTTTTGGACAAACGGATCACTTCCGAGTTGGAAAAACTGGTGGAGTCCCGCACGCTTTATACCGCCCGAGGCGGGGAGCCGCTTTTTGTCACCGAGTTTTCCGAAACCTACACGGTGCGCTGTATGATGCCCATCATTACCGAAGGCGATGTGATCGGCTGCGTGGCCTCCCTCGGCGAGGACAGCGGCGGCGAACCCGGCGAGACGGAAATCAAGCTCATTCAGACCGCCGCCAGCTTTTTGGGCAAACAGTTAGAATCCTGACGCCCCCACATTCCTCATTTTTTCCTTTTTTCCCGGCAGACGCCCGCGCCTGCCGGGTTTTGTCTGTTTTGTCGCTTTTTCTCAAAAAAGGTGGCGGTAAATTCGTCAGCTTTGCCTATTTACTTTAGCGTTGTAAAGTGATAAAATAAAGCATCGGTCGAAACGACCCTCAAGTTATGAAATACGCCCTGTGAAAGGAACCTGTTTGTCATGAAAAAAATCATTGCTTTTGTTTTACTTGCTTCCCTGCTTGCCCTCTCTCTTCTTTCTTTTGCCGCCTGCGGCAGCATGGGCGACACCGAGGCCATTCAAAAAGCCGGCAAACTTGTGGTCGGCATTACCATGGCGCCGCCCATGAACTACAAAGAAGGCGACACCTTAGTCGGCTTTGATACCGAGTTCACCAAAGCCGTCGCCGCCAAACTCGGCGTGGAAGCCGTTTTTCAGACCATCGACTGGAACGCCAAAGAATCGCTCCTCAAAGCGGGCGACATCGACTGCATCTGGAACGGTCTGACCGTCAGCGAAGAGCGGCGGGAAAACATGGACTTTTCCGAAAATTACTTAGTCAACCGCCAGGTGGTCGTCGCCAAAAAGGAAGTCGCCGCGAGCTATGCCGAAGCCTCTCTTGCCGGCAAGACGATCACGGCGGAAGCCGGCAGCGCCGGTGAGGAAGTGATCGCCGCCGACAGCAAATTGAAAAGCGCCGGCTACACCGCTTCCGACTCCCAGGCCGATGCCCTTTTGGGCGTGAAAAGCGGCAACTTCGACTATGCCGTGTTAGACTATACCATGGCCTCAAATCTGCTGGCCTCAGCGGAATACGCCGATCTTGCCATTGCCGCCACCGTGGGCGAAAACGAGTTTTACGCCATCGGCTTCCGCAAGGGCAGCGACCTCACCGCGCGCGTCAATGAGATCATCCGTGAGCTGACAGAAGACGGCACCCTGGCCGCCATTGCCGCAAAATACGGGCTTACCGATTCCTATAACGAGGTATTCGGCAAATAACCGTTGTCTTTATTTTTTGCAAAGGTGGGTTGGAGATGGTTGCCGTCGCCCTCAAAATGTCGTTTCTTGATGTTA
>CANQXN010000041.1 GCA_947627815.1 uncultured Clostridia bacterium
CCGAGCGTGTCGAGCGCTTCCAACACTTCTTCGTACCGTCCCTCGGAGAGGGCGGCGCGCAGAGAAGGAAGCAGCGCCATTTTGCGGTAGGGGAAGGCGTCGTCTGTGTCATCGAGAAAAAAGCCGGCGGAAATGCCCAACCGTTTGGCAAGCGCCTGCAGGGTGGAAAGGGAAGGTGTGGCGGCGTCATGTTCGATGCGCGACAGCATGTTGCGGGTGACGGTACTGTCGCATAAGGCGGCCTGCGTCAGCCCCCGTTCCTGCCGTAAAGCTTTGATTTTCTGTCCTAGTGTCATAATCGTCTCCTGAAAAGGTAATTGTTTTTTACCTTGCTGACGCTATTGTATCACAAAACCGCGCTTTTGGCAAGAAAGAAACAAACTTTTTTAAAACAGGCCGGGGCATATGGCATAGGAGAAAGAAAAGGAACGCTGTTTCAGCGTTCCTCTTTTTTCTTTTGCTCCGACAGTTTCACCGGAGTATCGATGAGACCGGTGATATAGTCAAGAGAAAGGTCGAAATATTTAGCGTAAAGCATGAGCAGTTCGGTTTTGGGAATAAAGCGCTCGGTTTCGGCACGCCATATCGTTTTGCGATCCACTTGGAGAATGTCGGCAAGGTCGGTGATGGAGAGATCGCGGGATTCCCGCAGTCCGATCAATCTGTTGGATATGACCAAAAGACCACCTCCTTTTTGTGCGTTATGCTGATTATACCACAAATGGAACAATTCCGCTTGACAAATTCCACAAGTGGAATTATAATAAGACAAGTATTCCACTTGTGGAACATTCAATTCAGCCGCAAAGGAGCAACCTTGCCATGGAATATCGGCGCAACCGTCTCTTTTTTATGTATCGCCGGACGAAACTTTGGACGGGCGTTGGCGTCCTTTCCTATGTCTTTTTCGCGCTGGCGGTTCTGGCGCTGCTTTGGTTTCTTTGGCTGCCGCCGGCTCTGCCGTTTGCCATTGTCGGGACAGTTTTGTTTTTTATCAGCAGGAGTATGCTCACCGATGAAAAGCATATGACGGAGCAGGCGGCGCGGATCAGAAAGCGGGCGGAAGAAAAATTTGCTGCTTTGCCTAAGCAAGGCGGGAACGCCTCGGAGCCTTTTGTGTTTGAAAGCTGGGATTTTCAGGCGGCGGCGCTTTTTTGCTGTCGCGGGAAAAAGCGGCTCTATGCCTCCTGCTATCGGGTGACACAGGTGCTATGGGAAGCGGAAACGCTCTGCGTCTTGACGCTTTCCGCCGATCTTTTGGAAGAGAAGGAAGAAGTATCCTGTCAGCGCTTTTTCTTCTCTGAACTATCGGGGAGCGAAGTCGGGCGCGAAACCGTATGCCGCGAGGGAATCGACGGGATTTTGTATGAATTTGATCTGCCCGTCATCCGGCTGTATGACAAAGAGGGGAAAGAAGCGACAGTCTTGTACCACCGCGTAGCTGATTATACCATGGATAATTTTTGTGAAACCCTCGCTCACCGCCTCGAAACTTTGAATCGCCGCGCCTCCGCTTCGGAAAAATAAAGGGAAAAGCGGCGCGGACAAAAGCAAAAGCAAAACAAAAAGGGAAGCCCTTTTTGAAAGAACAGCCGGTCGGGTCCTGTCCCGACCGGCTGTTTGCCGCATTTCTATAATCTTATGAGCAAACAGCGGGTCAAAATGGGGCAAAGCGATTGACTTTACCGGCAAAATGTGTTACAATACGGTGAAATCAAAAGCGGCCAAGATTGCCTTGCGATAAGGCATACAGAAAGGGGGGATTGTTCTGGACGACAGACTTTCCGAAAAAGAGAAAGCGTTCCTTGCCGAGGAAGGTCTTTTTTTTGCCGGTGAAAACGCCGACGCGGCCGACGACGCCACAGTTTTTGAGCGCGTCGTGGTGGATATGGACAAAAACGGGCAGTTCTGCCGTGGGACAATCCTGCTCACAGGGCAAACCCTCTATCTTATGTCCGATTCGGGCGGCGATGCAACAGCGCCGGAAGCCGGCGTGGAGCGCTATCCGGTGGATACGCTGGAAGCGCTTGCCGTGGATGAGCTTATCTCCACCTGCCGGTTTTACGCCCAAAAAGAGGGCGAGCGTCTGCTTTTGACCTACGCGACCTTTTATGCCAAAGAAGACCTCTACCGGCTCGTGTCGAGCTTTGAAAAGCTCAAAGAGGGCAGGACAAAGGAGATCGCCACGGACAAGGAAAACCGCCGCTTTTGCCCGATCTGCGGGCGGCGCTATCCCGACAGAGAACGCAAGTTTTGCCCGCACTGCATGGATCGCGGCAAGGTCATCCGCCGCATGGGGGGCTTTTTCTTCAAATATAAAGCGCAGATGGCCGTTATCATTCTGGTGATGGCGGTTCTTTCCGCTCTCTCGGTGATCACCCCATATTTTACATCAAAATTTCTCTATGACGAAGTCCTCAATCAAGAATCGGCCTTTTACGGCAGGATCCTGTTTCTGGTGCTGCTCATTGTGAGTATGCGCCTCACAAGACTGTTTTTCACAATAGTAAACGGCATCATTACCTCGCGGATTTCGGCCAAAATCGTCTATGATATGAAACAGACGATCTTTTCGGCCATCGAGCGGCTGTCGATGGGCTATTTCACCGCCCGCACCACAGGCGGCCTTATGAACCAGATTTACTATGACGCCAACCGGATCTATTGGTTTTTCACCGACGGGTTCCCCTATTTTGTCATCAATCTGGTACAGCTTTTGGCCATCACGGTCATCATGCTCCTCTATAATCCCCTGTTGACCCTCCTGGCGCTGGGGCTTACGCCGCTGGTACTCTGGCTGATCGGCCGGCTCTTTCGGAAAAGCCGCCGCCTCAACCGCAGACGCTATACCCGCAGCCGGGCGCTCAACGCGCTGCTTTCCGACCTGCTCACCGGCATTCGGGTGGTCAAGACCTTCTCGCGGGAAAAGACCGAGGCCAAACGCTTTGCCAAAGCCTCCCGGGAGCTGGCGCTGGCCAACAAGAACAGCTCCAAATTCAGCGCGACCGCCTTTCCGCTCGTCAACACCTTGGTGTATCTCGGCCTGATTCTGGTCTGGGGCTTCGGCGGCTGGATGGCCATCAAGGGCAGTTTCGGCATGACCTACGGGATTTTGACCATGTTTGTCTCGTATGTGGGCATGGTCTACGATCCGCTTTACTTCTTTGTCGATATGGTGGAGTGGGGTTCCGACAGCTTGAACTCCATGAACCGGCTGTTTGAAATCATGGATGCCCAGGCCGATGTGAAGGAGGCGGAGCATCCGCATCCTTTGCCGAAACTTCGCGGCGATGTCGCCTTTGAAAATGTGGAGTTTTCCTATACCAAGAGCCGCAAGGTCATCGACAAGGTGTCCTTCTCGGTAGGGGCGGGCAAAACGCTGGGCATCGTGGGCGAAACAGGCGCCGGCAAATCCACGCTGGTCAATCTTTTGGTGCGCCTGTATGACGCCGACGAGGGGCGCGTCACCGTGGACGGCATCGATGTCAAAGAGCTTTCTTTTGCCGATCTGCGCCGCAATATCGCCATTGTTTCGCAGGAGACTTACCTCTTTGTCGGCACCATTTATGACAATATCCGCTATGCCAACCACGACGCCACGAAAGAGGAGATCATCGAGGCCGCCAAGGCCGCCGGGGCGCATGACTTTATCATGAAATTGCCCGACGCCTATTCCACGATGGTGGGATTCGGTCACAAAGACCTTTCCGGCGGGGAAAAGCAGAGGATCTCTATTGCCCGAGCGCTTTTGCGCGATCCCAAAATTCTGATTTTAGACGAAGCGACCGCCGCGATGGATACCCAGACCGAACGGCGGATCCAGGCGACACTTGACGCGCTTTCCAAGGATCGCACCACCATCATGATCGCTCACCGGCTTTCTACCTTGCGCAACGCCGATTCTTTGGTGGTGATCCACAACGGCAAAGTGGCGGAAAGCGGAACGCACGCCGGACTGCTTGCGCAGAAAGGCGAATATTATAAACTCTATCAATTGCAATTAGACGCCTTGAAAAATGTGGGCGTCACCGAATAAACGAAAGGGGGGATGTGTATGGCCGGCAGTCTGGATCAAGTGGTCACTGTCGTTTATTTTGACAAGACCAACGCTGATTTTTATAAAAAAGGGGACTTTATCGCGTTAGTCACCCGCGATGCGGCGGGTCAGACGACCGATCGCGGTATTGTCCGCTTGCGCCGCATGTTCCCCTTTGAGGAACTCTGGGAAAATATTTCGGTTCTGACCAAGGACAATGAGGAACTCGGCGTGATCCGCCGCGTAAGCGATTTTCCCGAAAGGGAAGACCTCTTGCGCGAAGAACTGATACGGGTGTATTTTACCCCGAAAATTTCAAAGATTTACAGTATGAAGGAAAAATACGGCTTTTCTCACTGGGAGGTGGAGACCGATGTGGGACGCATCGGGTTTTCGGTCAAAGATACCTTCCGGTCGATGCTGAACTTGCCGGAGGGTCGGGTGATCATCACCGATGTGGATGGCGGGCGGTACGAAATCCCCGACGCCGCCCGGCTGGATAAAGCCTCCCGCAAGAAGATCGAGCTGTATCTTTGAGAGGGCGTTATGACCGAACGGGAACAAAAACAGTTTGATACCCTCCGAAAACAAGGGTGGTTTGACGGCGAACCCGAGCCGCGGCTTTTAGCCTTTTACGACCTTGCGCCTGTTGATAGTGAAGAGGGGCAAACGGTCAGCGAAAGCGGCCTGCGGCTTTGCCGAGGCGCGGCGCTCATCTATGCCGATAAGGCGGTGCTTTGGCAGGATAAGGCAAGAAAGGAAGAGATTCCCCTGCCGCCCGACGCCTCCCTCACCGCCGAAATCACCGAGGGATCGGTGGCGATGATTTTGGGCGACCGCATCCTTTTCCGGGGGCGCATGAAGCAGAAAACCAAATATTATCTTTTGGCCAAGCGCTATGCCGACATCAAGGCGGGCAAGGCCGACAGTCGGGATGACGAAAAAGCCGCCGTCTGCATCAAGTGCGGGCGGCCGCTGAACGGCGCGGAAGGCGAGATCTGCGGTTATTGCAAGAGCAAAAAGCGGGTCGTCCGGCAGCTGTGGGAGATCATGACCGGCAGTAAACGCTATCTTTTCACCGCCATTGTTCTCTTTTTCGTCGTGACCGGCATCAATTTGCTTTCCCCCCGGCTGAATAAACTGATGGTGGATGAATACATCTCACCCCGCGTGACGGTATACGAGGGTTTTGCCGGATGGGCGATCCCCTTTTTCGTGGTGATTCTCACGATTCTTGCCGTCAATCTGCTTTCCCGCGCTTTGTCGATCCTCCGTAGCCGCATTTTGATTAACGCCTCCAACGGTGTGATCATCCGGCTGCGCGAAACGGTGTTTGAAAAGATCGAAAAGCTGTCGGTGGCCAATGTGGCGCGGCGGACGGCGGGCAACCTGATGCATCGGGTGACAAACGATACCACGGTGATCCAGAATTTTCTCACCAACAATTTTGCCAATCTTGTGGAACAAATCCTGATGTTCGCCGGCATCGGCACCGTGCTGTTTGTCTATAGCTGGCAATTGGCGCTGATCATTTTGGCGCCGGTGCCGCTCGCCATATGGCTGAATCTGAAGTTTCGCCGGCGTACCCAGGCCATGTACCACACCCAATGGGAAAAATCCTCCCGTGTGGAGACCTTTTTGCACGATATTTTTTCCGGCATCCGGGTGGTGAAGGCGTTCGGCACCGAAGAACGGGAGCGGACGCGCTTTGAAAAGTTCACGGCGGCGGAGCGGGACATTCAGGTGCGCAACGAGCGCTTTTACGCGATCTTTTCCCCCATCCTGACCTTTCTTCTCGGCATCGGTGAAATTTTTCTCGTCTATTATACCGGCGTGCAGAATTTGGGCGGCAGTATGACCTTGGGCGATATTTCCATGTTCACCGCCTATGTGTCGCTGATCTACGGGCCTTTGCAGTTTTTCGCCAACCTGTTGCGGCAGTTTGCCAATATGGTCAACTCCGCCTCCAAGGTTTTTGAGATTTTGGACGAAAAAGTGGATGTGGCTGACAGCGAAGCGCCGGTGGAGCGCGCCATCGAAGGCACCATTGAACTCAAAGATGTGTCTTTTGACTACGATGAGCGCAACGAGGTGCTGAAGCATATTAGTCTCACGGTTCATCCCGGCGAGATGATCGGCATTGTCGGCAAATCCGGCGTGGGGAAATCCACGCTCATCAATCTGGTGATGCGCATGTATGATGTCGACGAGGGCGAGATCCTGATCGACGGCATCAATATCAAGGACTATTCGCAGGAATGTCTGCGCTCTCAAATCGGCGCGGTTTTACAGGAAACTTTCCTGTTTTCCGGCACGATATACGACAATATCGCTTATGCCAAGCCGACGGCGGGACGCGAAGAGGTAATCGCCGCCGCCAAACTCGCCGGCGCGCATACCTTTATCATGAAATTGCCGGATGCCTACGACACCAAAGTGGGCGAGCGCGGTTACACCCTGTCAGGCGGGGAGCGGCAGCGGGTGACGATTGCCCGGGCGCTTTTGCATGACCCGCGCATCTTGATTTTAGATGAGGCCACCTCGGCGCTCGATACCGAGACAGAAAAACAGATTCAGGACGCCTTGCAGGTTCTCATCCAGAATCGAACCACGCTGGCCATTGCCCATAGGCTTTCCACCCTGCGCAACGCCACCCGGCTCATCGTGCTTTCCGAGGGCGGCATCGCCGAGGAAGGGACGCACGAAGAACTGATGGCGAAAAAAGGCATGTATTATGATCTTGTCATGGCACAGCGGCAGATGTTCTCGAACAAATTCGCCAAAGAACTGCCCGCCGGCTGATTTTCCGATGTCTGCCCGTACAGAAAGGAGTTGCGTCTGATGAAAGAAAAAATTGCCGCCTATCTGGATGGCGTGTTTATGGATCTTCCCGTCAACGAAGCCCTGGAGGCCGAAAAGCAAGCGCTTATCAAGCAGGGCGAGGCGCTCTATCGGGATAAGATCGTAGCAGGGCTGTCTGCCCGGGAAGCGTTTGACGCGGTCTGCGATGCGTTGCCCGCAATGCGGCAGGCGTATGAAGAAAGCCGCTCCGAGCCTTGCCGCGAAGCGATGGCGCAGGCTTCGGCGCCTCTGTCGGAAGTGCCGGAAGAATATATCGAAACGCCGGAGCGCGAGCTTGCCGGCAGCGTTCTCTCGGCGCTTTCGGTGATCTTCTATCTGGTCTCGGTGATCCCGCTCCTGATTCTTCAGAACAATGTCGGCGCGCTGATTCTTTTCCCGGTGTGCGCCCTGGCCACCGCGTTTGCCCTGATGGCGCGCCTCGCGTTTCCCGCGCCCGTTTATTTTACGGCAAGCGATGGCGTGAGACGGCGCTATGTCCCCAAAGAGAGCGACGCTGTGAGAAAAAACCGGCAAATTCGGGCGCTTCTTTTCTCTCTTGGCGTGGCGCTGGTGATCGCCGCCATTGACTTGCCCATCATCGGCGATCTTGTCAGCCCCCGCGTGGAAGGCTGGTTTATCGCCGGCATGTTCCTTGTCGATGCTGTCGGGGTCTGTTTAGCGATCGGTTCCGGCCGCAAAAAAGGGCATCAGGCGCGGCGATTTCTGTTAAACGATGAGGAAGAGAAGGGTAGGCGCTTCGGCCATCCCCTCTATCGGATCCTTTTGGCCGCAACGACGCTTCTTTATCTTACTTTGAGTCTTCTCACCATGAAATGGTGGATCACATGGCTTCTTTGGGTGGCGTTATATTGCGCTTTTCAGGCGATACACGCCATTCGCCGCGATGACTGAAGGAGGTTGTATATGAGGCGATCTGTCAAAAAGGGACGGTTGGCTTTCTATCTGCTTTTTGCCCTGCTTTTTGTCGGCACGCTGGCGTATACCCTGCTGGCGGGCAGAGTGGGGATCAGCCTTTTTACCGGGAGCGACCGCTATTACGGCGATAAAACCTTTGAAAACGGCAATACCGCTCTTTCCGAGCGGATCACCTCTCTTGACATCGGCTGGGTGGCCGGCAAGGTGGAAATCCGCGTCACCGAAGAGGGAGAGGGCGTGACGCTGACCGAGACGGGGAGCGAAACGCCGGAAGGCAAGAACCGTATGACCTACCAGCTGACCGATGGAATGCTGACCCTGCGGTTTGCCGAGAAAAAAGCGATCTTTCTTTCCAATTATAAAAAACCGAAAACGCTTACCGTGGAGATCCCACGGGCGTTTGCCGCGTATCTTGACGAAATCACGGTTCACACAATTTCGGCTGAAGTGTCGGTGGAAGGGATCGACGGGACAGAACTCTTGATCGACAGCGCGTCAGGCTCCGCCTTTTTGTCAGGCGTTACCGCCAAGCGCATCCACATCAGCGGGAAAAGCGGCGGGGCGTCGATAGAAAATTGCCGCTGCGACAGGCTTACTGTGACGATGCGGACGGGATCGGTGCGGATTGCGGGGCTTGCCGGGCAGACGGATGAAACCGTGGATCATTGCTATATCGAAACGGTGAGCGGCAATGTCACGGCCAAGGACGCCGCCTTGCGCGAACTGACGGTGGAGACCAAAAAAGGCGCCGTTTCCGGCCAGGCGGTGACGGTCACGGAAACTCTCACGGCGGTAGGCGACAGCGGCGCTCTGACCTTTGATTCCTGCCAAAGCGGCGCTCTTGCGCTTGAAAGTGGAAACGGCAATATCGTCTGGGCGGGCGAATTGCCGGAAAGCGCCGAAATCACGACCCATGCCGGCGCCGTGGCGCTTTTCTTGCCGGCGGACGCCTCGTTTGTGCTGACTTATGATACTGCCACAGGACAGAGCGCGATCACCTTCCCGGGGCTTACGGCTGAGGAAGAGGAGGGCGTCTATCGCACCGGCGGCGAGGCAAAAGCCGCGCTTTCTGTCGATACCTTCTCCGGCAATCTTTCGGTCGGTCTTTTCTCGGGCGGCGGCTTGTCTTAACCCATCGCCCCCGCGTTTTGCCGGCAGAACTTGCACAAGCCGCTTGACAACCAGATAATCCGAATATTTCAATGCCCACGGGAGAAATCCTGTGGGCATTTTGTTACTTTTTTATGAATTCCGTTGACAGAACGCATACTTCGTGATATGATGTATAGCGTGAAAGGAGGCATGGTATGGACATTCAGTTGAAACGGGGTCTCTTGGATGTCTGCGTTTTAGCGGCGATCAAAAGCGAAGATTCATACGGGTATAAGATCATAAAAGATATGAAACCGTATCTTGAACTTTCCGAATCGACCTTGTATACCATTTTAAAACGCTTGGAAACAGCCCATATGCTGACCGTTCGTACCACGGAACACGGCGGCAGACTTCGAAAATATTACCATATTACCGATGAAGGGCTGAAACGCATTGAAGATTTCAAGGCGGATTGGAAAGAAATCTTATCGATATATCGATTTGTCACTAAGGGGGAGGACGGCGATGAATAAACAAGAGTTTCTCGCGCGGCTGCGTCAATCTTTGGCCGGGTTGCCGCAGGATGATATTGAAGAACATTTAGCGTTTTACAGTGAAATGATTGAAGATCAAATGGAAGACGGTCTTTCGGAGGAAGAAGCGGTTGCGGCCGTAGGCTCTATGGAGGAAATCGTCACACAAATCGTAGCGGAAACGCCCCTCGCGAAAATCGCGAAAGAAAGGATCAAACCCAAAAGGCGGCTGCGTGCGGGAGAAATCGTACTGCTTGTTCTTGGCTCTCCGATATGGCTTTCTTTGGGGATTGCTGTATTTGCCGTTGTTCTTTCCCTTTTTATTGTGCTATGGTCTTTGATTGTTTCTGTATGGGCCATTTTTGTGTCAACGGTCGCTTGTTCTTTTGGTGGGGTAGTGTCAACGATCGTTTTTACCGTAGGCGGGAATGTTGCTCCCGGTATTGCTATGCTCGCGGCGGGCATCGGTTGCGCCGGCCTTTCGATCTTTGCGTTTTACGGAGGCAGGGCGGCAACAAAGGGCATTTGGAAGCTCACAAAGAAAATGGCAATCGGGATCAAGAATTGCTTTATCAAGAAGGAGGAAGCGTAATGAAAAAGAAAACCCAAACATGGCTTCTGATCGCAGCTTTTCTTTTGCTGATTGGCTGCGCCCTCTTTGTATGCGTGATGTCAATACTCAAATGGGATTTTACCAAACTGTCAACGGCAAAATACGAAACCAACACTTATGAAGTCGGTGAGGAATTTGACGCAATCTCCATCGATACGGATACCGCGGACATCGTATTTGCGCTTTCTGATGACGGCAAGTGCAGAGTGGAGTGCTATGAAGACGAAAAAACAAAACATTCGGTCACCGTCGAAAATCACACGCTTGTTGTCGGCACTGATCCAAAAGCATGGTACGATTATATCGGTTTGGGCTTTCGCTCGCCCAAGATAACGGTCTATTTGCCAAGCACGGAATACACCTCGCTTCTTATGGATGAAAGTACCGGAGATATCGAAATACCGAAAGAGTTTCATTTTAACAATGTTGATATTTCATCCAGTACAGGGCATGTACATTTTTACGCATCCGCCTCTGGGACGGTGAAAGTAAAAACAAGTACCGGCCATATCCGTGTAGAGAACTGCTCCGCCGGTGCGCTTGACCTTGAAGTCAGCACAGGCAGGGTGACGGTTTCGGGCGTGACTTGTAAGGGAAATATTACGATCGGCGTATCCACAGGCAAAACCTATCTGCAGGATATTACCTGTAAAAGCGTTGTGTCACACGGCAGCACGGGAAATATGGATTTGAACCATGTGATTGCCGCAGAAAAGTTTTCTATCGAGAGAAGCACGGGCAATGTGAAGTTTGACGGCTCGGACGCTCCTGAAATTTTCGTCAAAACCGATACAGGCGATGTTACAGGCAGCTTGCTTACCGATAAGGTATTTCTGACACAAACCGATACAGGTAATGTCGATGTCCCTAAAACGGCGGGCGGCGGCCGGTGTGAGATCATTACGGATACGGGGAATATTCGGATAACGATTGCCTCCTCTCGAAACGGTCAGTAAAGAAAACCGCTGTCATTTTCCTCCTTGCAAGGAGGAAAATGACAGCGGTTTTGTATTTTCCGATAAAAAGGGGCAAGCCGGCGCGACCGATGCCATCGAACCGACGCGGCGGGGACACTGATTTCATGTTGTCAGTCAGACGGGCTTTTCTGTTCTGCAAAGGCTACCTTGATTTCCAGCTTCCCGTGGTGATAGATTGCCTCAATACATCCGCCCATGCGCTCGGTCAGCAGCTTGGCGATAGACAGCCCCAACCCGGTGGAATTGCGATTTGCCTCTACTGTGTAGAAGCGGTCAAACAATCGGCCGACCGTCACCGTGGTCAGATTGTGCGCCGTATTGCTGAAGGTAACGCATCCGCTCTTGTCCATTTTTACAGATAAATCGCCGTCGGCGTATTTCAGCGCGTTGCTGATGATGTTGGAGAAGATGCGGTTGACAGCGCCCGCATCCAGTTCGCGGTAAACAGGCGCCTCCGGCAATTCGATTTCCGGCTGGATGCCTTTTTCCCGCATCACCGCATAGAAGGACAGCAAGTTTTCTTCGAGTGTTCGGACAAGATCGAGACGCGACGGGTTCAATTCTTGCGAAGAGGCAACGACGCTGTATCGGAACAGCTCTTCCGTCAGACTCTTTAATACTTCCGTCCTGTTTTTGATTTGAGAAAGATAGCGCTGAACGGTTTCGCTTTTTTCTTCTCTCTCCAATAAATCAAGATAGCCGCTGATCGCCGTCAGGGGCGTTCTGAGATCATGGGAGATGTTGGTGACAGCTTCTTTCAGTTCTAAATCGCCGTGCCGGTAACGCCGGCGTTCCTTGCGGAGCAGGCAAAGCTGTATATTGATGTCGGCGGCCAGCTTCCGCATAGCGCGGTCGCGGGAGGAAATGTCAATGAGCGTATTCGTCTCTTCTGTCAATCGGTCATGGAACGCTTCTGCAATCTCATGGGCAGATCGGCGCAGGAAATAAATCTTTGCAAAAAGAGCAAAGAGGATAAGGGACAAGATGCCGATGATACACAGCAGTAAAGGTTCCATGAAAACTCCTTATCGAAATTCTTTTTTGCGAAATAATAGCAGACCGATGCCCGACAAAAGAAGAATGTCAAAGCAGGAATACAACGGAAAAGTTTTCAAGCCGGGGTAGGCATCGATGGGGTCTATTTCCGATGTGTCGCCCGCCTGCTCATCGGGATAGGTACAGTGGGTCAGACATGAAGCATATTCATTGATCTGGCCGTTGGGGAGCATAGCGTCTAAATGCGTCAAAATCCCGCGGAAAGGTTGTTTTATATATTTCGGATTAGGAATTTGTTCCGCATCGACGAAAACGGTTTTATAATATGTCACCTGGCCGTTTTCATCAGTTGTAAGGGAATAGTTTCCTTCATATGTTCCTTCTTGGATCTGCTTGACCTCCTCCGGGGTCATCTGTACCTGGGAAAATTCAGTTGTGGTAATAAATTCCGGCTGTCT
>CANQXN010000042.1 GCA_947627815.1 uncultured Clostridia bacterium
GGACACCAGTTGATGATCCGGTTGCCGCGATAGACAAGCCCCTTGTTGTAGAGATTGACAAACACTTCCTTGACGGCGCGGGAACAGCCTTCGTCCATGGTAAAACGCTCCCGGCTCCAGTCGCAGGAGGAGCCTAACTTTTTCAGCTGATTGGTGATGCGGTCGCCGTACTGCTTCTTCCAGTCCCAGACGCGGTCGAGGAATTTTTCCCGGCCGAGATCGTAGCGGGTGAGGCCTTCGTTTTTGCGCAGATGCTCTTCCACCTTGATCTGGGTGGCGATGCCGGCGTGGTCGGTGCCTGGCACCCAGAGGGTAGAATATCCCTGCATCCGCTTGTAACGCACCAAAATGTCCTGCAATGTTTCGTCAAGCGCATGTCCCATATGCAATTGCCCCGTGACATTCGGCGGCGGAATGACAAGGGAAAACGCCGGCTTTTTGTCGGTCACATCGGGGGTGAAGTACCCCTTTTCGTTCCAGAGCTTGTAGAGCCGGTCTTCGATCTCCGCCGGCGCATAGGTTTTGGCAAGTTCTTTCTTCATGGCAAAGCCCTTTCTTTGTTTTTCGGGATAAAGTAAAAAGCGCCAAAAGCATCCCAAAACAGGACGCTTTTGGCGCGGTACCACCTGGATTCGTGCCCTTGCAAAGAGGGCACGCACTTTCTGACGCTTAACGCGCGTCTCTGACGGCCGCAGTTCAGGTTCATTTCGCCGCGGCGGCTCCGGGAGGACTTCACACATGGCGTATGCGCGGGGCTTTCAGCCATGGGCAATCGCCCGACCCCGCTCTCTGTGACGCACCGTTTCGCGGTTACTCTTTCCCATCCAAGCCTTTTTCATGCTTATGATAAGAAAAGTATACCACCCGATTGCCTTTTTGTCAAGAGCCGGGCGGAAAAAAGAAGAAAAAACAAAAAGCGCGGCGTTTTTCACGGTTTGTTCATAGTTGTATGCTAAAATAAAAGCGCTTTTCCCCTGATCCTGCCTTGATCTCAACCGGCTTTGAGCCTTGTAAAATGCGGCTTTGCCACGCCGAACCAGGCATAAGGCAGAAGATAGGCTCGGGTTTCTTCCTGCGGTTTTTCGGTTTCCACCTTCAAAGTTTCGTCTTTGCCGTCGGACGTGATGATCACCGTACCCATGGTATCGGTGCGGTAGATCTTGTCGGTATAAAGTGCAAAGCGGGCGAGGGCTTCCTCACGGGGATGGCCGTATTTGTTGCCAACGCCGCAGGAAATGACCACAATCGAGGGCGTGACTTTGGCAAGGAAAAAGTCGTTGCTGGCGTTGGCGGCGCCGTGGTGGCCGGCTTGGAAGACATCGGCGTCGAGCATATCAACGCCCGCGAGGCTCTGCCAGGCGTCCACCGTCATCTGCTCCCGCTTCTTTTCGGCATCGCCGGAGAAGAGAAAAGTCGTCTCGCCAAAACGGCAAAGCAGGATGATGCTGTCGTCATTGGAGCCGTTTGCCACGATCGTGTCATCCGACAGCACATTCATCTGCATGTCGCCCACGGCATAGGTGGCGCCCTGTTTAGGGGTGAGCAGAACGGCGCCCTCGTCCTCCATGGCCTGTTTCAGTTTCGTCTGCGTCTGGTTGGAGGGTTCGTGGGCGGGCGCTAAAATATTTTTGACCTCGGTGAGCGCCAGCACCTCACAGCCGCCGCCGATGTGGTCGGCGTCATAATGGGTGAACACCAGATAATCGATGACGGTAATCTCCAATTTTTTGAGATAATCGGCGGCTTTCCCGTCGCCGAGTCCAGCGTCGATGAGCACGGTGAAGGGGCGGTCGCTTTCTTCATCGGCGACGCAGAGCAAAGTGGTGTCTCCCTGTCCCACATCGATAAAATGTACCTGCATGGAGCCGTCCGGCAGGGCGATCGGCTGCGGCGTTTCTCTGAAATATTTTATGTAGACAAGATAAGCGAGAACGGCTAACAGGACGATCAGCAGGGCGACAAGATTGCGAAACAGTCCCCGTTTCATTTTTTCAGCCGGCTTTTTGGCCGCGTTTTTCAAACTGCTTTTCTTTTTGCTTTTTTCCGCCATAAGCACCCCCATCGAATGATTATAGTTTATTATATCACGAATCGACAGAAAATGTAAAGAAAAATTTCCCCGGAAATGGAGAAAACCCATGGAAATCTATCATGACAGTTTTTCGCCTGCCGACGAAGCCTATATGCGCCGGGCGTTGGCGCTGGCCGACGAGGCCATGGCGCGGGGCGAAGTCCCGATCGGCGCGGTGCTGGTTTGGGACGAAAGAATCGTAGGAGAGGGCTACAACCGCAGAGAAAGCGATAAAAACGCCCTTTGGCACGCCGAAATTGTCGCGATCGACAGTGCCTGCCGCGCTCTTGGCGGGTGGCGGCTGCATAAGGGAACGCTGTATGTGACAGTGGAGCCTTGCATGATGTGCGCCGGCGCCATCGTCAACGCCCGGATTCCCCGGGTGGTTTTCGGCGCGCCCGACCGGCGTTTCGGCGCCTTCGGTGGGCTGTTTCGCGCCGATCTTTTGGAACTGAATCACAAACCCAAGGTAGAAGGGGGGCTTTTCGCCGAGGAGGCCTCGGCGCGTATGAGCGCTTTTTTTGAGCGTCTGCGCTGAAAGCGGCGCTCGCCTTGCCTGCCTGCTTTTTGCCTCTTTCTCTTCCGGCACGGGAAGGGAAGGAGGCTTTTTTTGCCTTTTTCTTTGATTTCTGTCACAAGGCACAAAAAACGGTTTTTTTCTCTCCCCTTTTCCTGAATTTATTTGCCTTTCTTTTGACATTTTGCACAAAAATACAAATTATATCTTTACATAATTCAACATTTGTGCTATGATAAGAAATGTAATAAGATGCCCGGAGGAAACAGACGCGCGTCAGAACAAAAGCCTTAGCCGACTTTCCGCATCAAGCCGACAGGGCGCGGCTTCTTGAACCGCGACGGGTGCCGAGTCCCGAGAGCATCGATAGCCTGCGACGGTATCACTGTGACGATTTTTTGTGATAGCATCGCCGGACTGTATTCAATTCGGAGGATTTTATGAAGAAAAAGATTTTAGCGATCGTCCTGGCGGTCTGCCTTGTCAGCGTGATCGCCACACTGTTCGGCGCGATGTCCTTTGCGGCGGCGGCGGAACCCAACCTCGACAAAGACGAGGACGGCTTCTACAAGATTTCCACCTATAACGATCTTGTGGAATTCAAAGACAACTATGTAGAGCGTTACGAGGGCCGTCTCTATGGCGACATCGACGCGACCGGCAAGGCATGGACGCCTTGGACAAAAGACCAGAAACTGCTCCATATCGATGGAAATAATCATTCCATCACCGGCCTGAGCTACACCTTTGAGGACAAGGACGGCCAGGACTGGACAACGGTCGGCCTTTTTACCTCGCTGCTTGCCAACGGCAATTTCAATTCCTGGATTCGCAATCTGACCTTCAAGAAATGCACCCTGACGGTCACGATCACCGATGACAAAGAAAACAGCCGCTTCGGCATTGCCACCGCCCACATCGACCGTGGCGCCGTGGAAAATGTCAACTATGAAGATTGCAAAATCAATGTCACCGGCAACGGCAAAGGCTACTATGTCGGTTTTGCGGCCGGCTGGAGCGAATGGAACTACGGTGACGACGGCGTGATTGTCAGCGGCAATGTGACAAAGGGCAGCATTACCGCCAAGGGCAACTGGGCGCGCGTGGGCGGTCTTGTCGGTTGCCACCGGTATGATACGCTCATTCTGGAAAATTCCACAGTAGACTTTACCGCAAAGACCGATGGCGAAAATGTGACGGTTGCTCCCTATGTGGCCGAGATTCACGACGAAGCGAACACCGTTGTCTTCGGCGACAAGTTAGTCAACAACACGACCTATAAAAATGAGGTTCCCCGTTATGACCGTGCCACGGTGACAGTTACCACCGCCGACCAGCTTATCGACATGGTATCCAAAATCAACGACGGCACTTACGGCTGGAAGGATCAGGACGGCGTAACGATCCGTTCGAAGACCGGTATCCGGCTGGGCGCCGATATCGATTTGACCGGCAAAACCTGGACGCCGATTCAGGTGCTCTATGTCGGTTTGTTTGACGGCAACAACAAAACCATTCGCGGCATTCAGCTCACCTATAACGATGTGACAAGCGGCCACTACGGCATGATTGCCAACGATCTGACCAACGGCGGCGGCAACGGCAGAATTCGCGATCTCACCTTGGCCAACTGCTCCCTGACCGTCAACGCCAAAGCGGGCGCCGAACTTGGCGAAGTTTATGTCGGCGGCTTTGCCGGTCAACAGAACAGAGGCCTTGTATTGAGAGATCATCTGGTCGGCTGCAAGGTCACCGTCAACGGCAACTTTGCCGGCCACTCCGCCGTGGGCGGCCTTCTCGGCGAGGCGGAATGGGATTATGACAACGGCGTTTCGGTCGAAGAGTGCGATGTCGATGACAAATGCGTCATCGAAGCCAACGGCGAAGAAGTCGTTGTGGCGGGTCTTCTCGGCGCGCACCGGTACAACGACCGTCTCGATGTCAACAAATGCGAATGCGCCGCTACCGTGCGCGGCAACTATATCGCCGCTGGCCTTGTCGGCATTGGATTTAATGCGGGCGACGGCGATCACGCGATTTACAACAGCACCTTTACCGGTGTGGTGGTCGGCTCCAAAGCCGCCGGCGCCTACGGCGACTCCGACGGCAGCAAAATGAAGCTCCAGAACACCAAGATTTCCGGCCGTGTCAGCGGCAGCGAGGCGCAGGAGGCTCTCTCCTTCTTCGCTAATCTTGAACTGCTTGAAGACAGCAACGGCGACGATGTGGTCTTCTTCAAAGAGCTTGGCGAAACCAACGACAAGGGATTCGGCGCTCTTCTGCAGACGCTACCCGGCACCGGTAGCCAGAGCGTGCGCGTGCTGCTGGTTGCCGATTGGGCTACCATGAAGGCGATGAGCGGCATCACGGTGAAGGTGGTCTTCACACTGGCGGACGGCACCGTAAAGACCTACACCGGCGTTTGCAACGGCCAGAAATCCGATTTGGCTCTTTATCGCAACATCACGGCGGGCAACGACCTCTATGCGGCCAAAGAAGGCGATGTGATTTTCGGCGCGGCCTTTACCGGCGTTCCCACCAATCTCAGCAAAGTGGTTATCACGATCACCCAGGACGGCGGTACCGAACTGTACAGCGGCGCCCGCAATTTTACCGAGTGAGCGGTTCACTTCTGTAAAACCCCGCCCCGCCGCTTCCGGCTTGCCGGAGGCGGCGGGGTTTCTTTCTTTTGCGGGCATTGACAAAGCATCAGAAAGCGGGTATAATAAAGAAAATCCCAAAAGTATCCAAAAACGAAAAGAGGGGGCGAACCTATGGCAGCGTGCCGCCGGGAAGAGGGGACTTTTCCTTCCTCCAATCAAAGAGATCAACTGTACTATTTTTCCATGACGCCAACAAACGGCCATCCGCGCGGCGTGGTGCTGATTCATCACGGCATGAGCGGCCGCTCGGCTTCCTATGAACCGCTGGCTTCTTTTCTCTGCGAAAACGGCTACGCCGTCTATGGCTATGACTGTGCCGGTCACGGCCGCAGCGTGGCGGACGAATCGCTTTTCGGCTCTTTCGGCGACAAGGACGGCGATGTTGTGCTGGTCAACGACCTCGGCGCGGCGATCGCCTTGGTGCGCAGGCGCTACCGTCACCTGCCGCTCTTCCTTTTGGGACACAGTCTCGGCAGTTTCGTGATGCGCACCTATGCGGCGGCGCATGGCCGGCGGCAGGACAGCGATGATCCTGCTACCCTGCCTTTGCCGGAAGAAGCGCCCATCGACGGCCTGATTCTTTCCGGCACCTGCGCGCGGATCCGCCCCTCTCGTCTGGAACGCTTTCGCCTTGCGCGAAAGGCGAAAAAGGGCGACAGCAAGGGCGCGGCGCGGGTGATTTTTTCCAAAATCGAAAAGGAATTTGCCGGGGAGCCGGGCGGCTGGGTGACGACGGCGCCGCGAACGGGCGCGCCCGATCCTTTGAGCGGCCACGGCCTTACCGCCATGAGCTATTACGATATGTACCGGCTCATGAATTATGTTTCTTCCGACGAGTGGTTGAAAAAGATGCCCGGCTCTCTCTCTATCCTGTTTTTGTCGGGCGCCCGCGACCCCGTGGGCGGCATGGGGAAGGGCATTGTCGCTCTCTGCGAGGCGCTTGCCGACGCCGATGTCAGCGATGTTTCCTATCGCCTCTATGAGGGAGAAAAACACGAGATTCTCGATGTGCCGGCGGTGGCGCCCAAGGTGTGGGCGGATCTTCTCGGCTGGCTTGAGGAAAAAACCGAGGCGGCCCTGCTGCTGCGGCAGGGCTGATGCCTGAAAAATCGGAGAAAGAGATAAAAATGAAAACAGAAAAACTGCTCGGCGTGGATTACGGCGATGTGCGAACCGGCCTTGCGCTGAGCGATGCCGTAGGGTGGATGGCGCACGGCGCCGGCACCTTGACGAGCCGGAATCGGGAGAAAACCGCCGAAGCCATCGCCGCTTTTGCCGCCGAACACGGCGTGGAAAAGATCGTGGTGGGCAATCCCATCAACATGAACGGCAGCTGCGGCCCGCGCAGTGAGGCCGCAGCGGCGCTTGCCGACCGCCTGCGGGAGCTGACCGGCCTCCCGGTGGTTCTCTTCGACGAACGCTGTACCACCATGCTTGCGCATAAGATTTTGAATGAAACCAATGTCCGGGGGCAAAAGCGGAAAAACACCGTCGACACGCTCTCGGCGGAGATCATTCTCCAGAATTATATGGATTTTTGTCAAAACCGCCCCACGCCGTAGGGGCGTTTTTTTCAGGCGGTCTTTGCGATGTATAAAAGAAAAAAATCCCGTCAAGAATAGAAGAACACACATACTTTGTTCTTGCGGGGTGATTTTTTTGAAACGGTTTTTTCTCTCATTTTCTTTTTTGATTTTTCTTTCGCTCTTGGTCACGGTGGGAGTGTCGGCGGCAGAAACTTTTCGGGATGCCGATGCCATCTATGACGGCGTGGTGCGCCTGCACATTCTCGCCGCCTCCGACGGGGAAAAGGATCAGGCGGACAAACTGGCGGTGCGGGATGCGATCCTGGCTTCTTACAGCGAGGACTTGAATGAACTGACAGGCAGAGATGAGGCGAAAGCCTTTCTTTCGGACAGGCTCGGGGCTATCGAGGCGCTGGCCAAAGAGGTATTGATTTCGCGGGGCGGAAACGACAGGGTAGAGGTGACGCTGACCGAGGAATACTATCCCACGCGGGACTATGAATCCATGCGGCTGCCCGCCGGCGAGTATCTTTCCCTTCGGGTGATCCTCGGCGAGGGAGAGGGGCATAACTGGTGGTGTATGGTTTATCCCCCGCTCTGCACTTCCTCCGCCTCGGCGGATGAGGAGCTCGCGCAGGCCGGGTTTTCCAAAAGTCAGGTGCGGCTGCTCACCGACAGCGAGGACGGCGCCTGCGTCATGAAATTCAAGATCGTTGAGACAGCCGCGTCTTTGTGGGAGACGGTGAAAGGGTGGTTTTCATGAAACGGGAAGGGGTAGATAAAATCAAAGGGTGTCAGAAAAAGGTGGTGCTGATCCGTTCGGCGAAAAGCCCCATTTTTGAGGAAGCGTATCTCATCATGCGCGAACATGAGGAAAGCTATGAGGAAGCCGATATCGTCAGAGAGGCCGACAGGATTCTTTCCGCCTGCCGGACGGAAGGAAAACGCAAAGGGCGCAGCATCAGCAAGCGGGAGTTTTTCTTTTTTTTGGCGGGGCTTTTGTCGGCGGGGCTGGTTTTCGGTCTGATGTTAGGGTTTGCCGCTATTGTTCACTTTTGAGACACATATTGGATATGATTTGTTCATGATCCCGTGCTATAATTCAAACGATTAAAATGCGCGTTATAAATGAGCGGCGTCCTTTCCGTCGGGGCGTGATGGCGGATTCTGCCGCCGCTCTATACATGTTTGGCGTCTTGTTCGGGCGTCTTGTTTTGTGCGCTGTTTCGGGCAAAAGAAAAACGCACGGTTTATCCCAAGGGGGATTTGTGCCTTTTCCCGTTTTGCCCTGTTTTATTGCAATGAAGAAAGGATTTTTATGACCAAAAAGAAAGACAATGCACCGGCGGAGCAGACTGCCGCCAAGCCCAAAAAGAAAACCGCCGCGCCCTCGGGGCAAAAAGATCGGCAGGCGGCTCGGAAAACGCGGGGATGGGCGGATGACGCCGACCGCGCTTCTTCCCCAAAGACCGAAAACCTGACAGCTGTCAGGAAGGAAAAAAAGAAAAAAACACCGGGCGCCCCGGCCAAAGAAGCCCCCGCTTTGGAAACAATCGGGGCGGAAGTACGCCAAAAAAGCGGGAAAAAAGCCGCTTCCGCGAAAAAAAGCGCGCCGCTTGGCAAACTCAAAGTCATGCTCCTCGGCGGCGTAGGGGAGATCGGCAAAAACATGACGGTGATCGAATACGGCAACGATATCATCGTCATCGACTGCGGCATGGGCTTTCCCGATGAAGGCATGTTCGGGATCGACTGCGTCATTCCCGATACCACTTATTTGGAACAGAATGTTGACAAAATACGCGGCATTTTCCTGACCCACGGGCATGAAGACCACATTGGCGCGATCCCCTATGTCTTGAGAAAAATGAATCTGCCGATTTACGGCACCCGGCTGACCATCGGCATCATTGAGCGCAAGCTGGCGGAATTTCATTTAGACAGCCAGCCCCGGCTGATTCCCGTGTCGGCGGGCGATGTGATCGCGGCGGGGGAACTGTCGGTGGAGTTTATCCGCGTGAACCATTCCATCGCCGATTCCTGCGCGCTCGCCGTGCATACGCCTTACGGCTATATCCTCCACTCCGGCGACTTCAAACTCGACCTGACCCCGACGCAGGGGGACATCATGGACATTGTAAGGCTGGGCGAAATCGGCAAACAGGGCGTCGTTCTTCTCATGTGCGAGTCGACCAACGCCGAACGCCCCGGCTATACGCCCTCCGAAAAGACGGTGGGCAAATCGCTTGACAACATTTTCCTGCGCTATCGGAAAAAGCGCATTGTCATTGCGACTTTTTCTTCCAATGTACACAGGATTCAGCAGATCATTGACAACAGCATCGCCTACGGGCGCAAGGTGGCGCTCACCGGGCGGTCGATGCTCAATATTATCAGCGCGGCCAACAGCTTGGGCTATATGAAGATCCCGGAAGGCACCATGATCGATATTTCCGAGGTCAAGCGCTTCCGCCCCGATCAGGTGACGGTGATCACCACCGGCAGTCAGGGAGAGCCGATGTCGGCGCTTTACCGCATGGCATACGGCGATCACAACGATATTGCCTTGGGCAATGACGATCTTGTGGTGCTGTCCGCCAACGCCATTCCGGGCAACGAAAAGCTCGTGAACAACATTGTCAACGAGCTGGTCAAACGCCATGTGGAGGTCTTTTGCGATAGCTCTCTGAATGTGCATGTGTCGGGTCACGCCTGCGCCGAAGAATTAAAATTGATGCACGCTTTGACCAAACCCACCTTTTTCATGCCGATCCACGGTGAAAATAAGCATTTGGCGGCGCATCGGGAGCTGGCGCTTGCCATGGGCGAGCGCCCCGATCACATCTTTATTCCCGAACTGGGGAAGGTGTTGGAATTTGACAATAAAAAGGCCGCCTGGGGCGCCACGGTGCCATCCGGCATCCTGCTGGTGGACGGCTACGGCGTGGGCGATGTGGGCAACATCGTTCTGCGCGACCGCAAGCATTTGGCGGAGGACGGGATTATCGTTGTCACCGCCGCCCTTTCCCTTGAATCGGGGCTGATCTATAACGGGCCGGAAATCGTTTCTCGCGGCTTTGTTTATATGCGGGAAAACGAGGAACTTATCGATAAACTCCGCTCTCTTGCCGGCGACGCGCTCGATACCGCGCTCGATCGCGGCATTACCGAGTGGGCGATTGTGAAGAAAATGGTCAGCGACGCCCTCGGCAAGTATATTTATCAGGTGACCAAGCGCAAACCCATGATTCTGCCCATTCTTCTCGATGCCTGACAGGGAGGATCCGATGCAAAAACTGATCGTCAACTGCGATCCTACAAAAGAGGCGCTGTCGCTTGTCAGGCAGGCCGGCTGGGACGGCGTACATACCATGCCGCCGGAAGACGCCGGAGCCTTTGCCGCCGAGGTGCGCCGGCAGGGACTTATCTATTCTTCCATTCACGCGCCCTTTGGCGGGGCGGCCTCCCTTTGGGGGGAAGAGGGCGAGGGCTTTGTGAAAGAGCAGATCGCCTGCTTGGAGGACGCGGCCAGAGCCAAAGTCCCTTTGGTCGTGATGCACGCCATCATCGGCATGGAAAAGGTTGCGCCTTCCGAGAGGGAAAAGGCTTTTGGCATTGAAAATTTCGGCCGTATTCTTGCGGCGGCGGAAAAGCTCGGCATTTCTGTGGCGCTTGAGAACACCGAAGGGTTTGAGTATCTTGCCGCCCTGATGGCGGCCTATGCCTCTTGCCCTTCGCTTGGCTTTTGCTGGGACAGCGGTCACGAACAGTGCTACAACGGCGCCCGCGATGTCCTTGCCCCCTATGCCGGGCGGCTGTTTTATATGCATCTGAACGACAACAAAGGGGTAACGGGCGACACGATTACCTTTCTCGATGACGCGCATCTTCTCCCCTTTGACGGGGTGTCCGACTGGGAGAGAAACGCCGCCCGCCTGAAGGCGACTTGTTATCACGGTCCGCTGGTGTTTGAAATCAGTCAGGAGAATATGCCGGGGCGTCATGCCAATGACCGCTATGAGGTGCTCTCTTATGCCGAGTATCTCGCCTTGGCGCTTTCCCACGCCCGCCGCTTTGCCGCTCTCATGGAGGAATGAATAAAGATACCGCTAAAAATACATAAACAAAAAAGCGCCGGGACTTCGTCCCGACGCTTTTTTTGGTCTTTGGGGAGAGCGATTTTTTATTCAATCCAGTTGCTCTTTTGGGTGACGATGAGGCGGTCGATGGCAAGGCCGTCCTCGCGCCCCCAGATCGAGAGGGTGTGCGTGCCGTCGGCTTCCACGGTGACGGTGCCGATCTTGACGCATTTGTATACGCCGCCGGTGAGCTTGAAATCGTTGGCGACCTGTACATTTTTGTCATCGAACGAGAGGATCAGCGAGTCATCGTCGTCCTCTTCACACTTGACATAGGCGAAAACGCTGTAAGTGCCGGCCTTGATGTCGAGCGTAAAGGAAAGGCGCGGTCCCTTGCCGGTGGCGGGATTGGTATCGGTATAATTGCCGACGCCGTTGGGGCCGAAATAGACCGCTTTGCCGAAGCGCCCGCCGGTGAGCATGAAGTGGGCGTTTTTGCCGTCGGTACTTGCGCGGGCATAAAAATTGTCATTGTTGAGAAGCGCCCATTCGGCTTCCAACAGATAATCGCCGTCGGCGTTGGCCTTGGCCGGACTGTTGCCCGGAGAGGCGATATCGGTATAGGGGGCGATCTCTACGGCGGACACTGCCCATTGGCCACTGAAGGTCAAAGAGAGCGAAGTGCCGGAAAGTTCGACGACAAAACAGTATTCGGCGGTGCGGCCGGCGGCAAGGTTTATGTCGGAGAGCATATCGACGCCGTTTGCCGTGACTTTCATGCCGGAGACGGCCATTTGGCCGGAGCGGTCGCCGACGGCAAGGGTGACGATATAGCGTCCGCTTTGTCCCATCGTGACGGTAAAGGTGGCGCTGTCGGAAGAATAAATGACGCCGCCGTCCCGCAAAGAGATGCTCGACCCCGTGGCTTTTTTCGCTTTCAGCGTCTCAAACCCCGCCGTCCAGGCATAGCGTTTGGCGCTGACGCCGGCAGAGGAGAGATCCACGCCGAGATAACCCTCTTGCGCGGCGTTCTGATTGTCGGTGAAATCGTAGAAGAGACGGGTGCCGTCGTCGCTGTCGGCATAGGGAATGTCGGTGCGATCCAGCGTAGGCGGAACCGATGCCGGCACCGGCGTCCAATGAATCGTGTTGAATGTCTCGGGGCAGCCCAGCCGGGAGGCAATATCGGCTGTCGAGGCGGCGCGGAGGACGATTTTGTCAAAGGCGCAGCCGGCGTCGCAGACATAAATCCGCAAG
>CANQXN010000043.1 GCA_947627815.1 uncultured Clostridia bacterium
CATGAGAAGATCTCCTTGGCTCTTGGTTGGTTTTTGTTGGTAGCTTAATTATACCATACCCAAGGTGGATCTTCTCTTTCTTTTTGGGTCATATCATTTTATCACATACATGCTCCCTCTTTTTTATGGCTCACAGGTAAAAATAGCCAAAAACGCTTGACAATTCTTTGTGAATATGGTAAAATAAACACAAAGAGAGGTGCCATGCATTTCTCTCGCATATCCGGAAAGGTGGTAAGAGTATGAAAGTATCTGTGATCGGAAGAAAAACCGAGGTCCCGAAGGCATTCCGCGACATCGCCCAGAAAAAGATGGGAAAATACGATAAGTTTTTCCGGGATGATGCCGAAGCCACTGTCGTCATCTCCCAAAAAGGAAAAATGGATCGTGTGGAGCTGACCATTACCAGCGCCGGGCTATTTTATCGCAGTGAACAAAACGATGAGACCTATCAGAATGCGCTGGACAAGGCGCTGTCGGCCATCGAACGGCAGATTCGGAAAAACAAGACCCGATTGGCCAAACGCCTGCGCGAAGGCGCTTTTCTCAAGGAGGCGGACGCCGGCTTTGACGGCGCCGAGGATTTGCCGGAAGAAGGCAGCTTTGAAGTCCGCACCAAAACTTTCCCCGTCAAGCCCATGTCCTGCGAAGAGGCTATTTTGCAGATGAATCTGCTGGAACACGATTTTTATGTGTACCGCGACGACGCCACCGGGGAAGTCAATGTGGTGTATACCAAAAAAGACGGCAGTTACGGGAGAATCATTCCCGAATAAGACCGGCGTCTGAAAATTGAAGAAAGCCCACAGGGCGGCGCAAGACTTTGCCAAAAGGCGGTCTTGACGCCGCCCTTTTTCGCTCCCGCATTTTTTCGCGGGGGCTTTTTTCTTTTTCGGACGGGCTTTCATATTTTGTCTTGCGGACGAGTATATATAGGGCGAGACAAGACAAAGGAGAACGGTCATGGCATGGGAATGGAATCGAACAGGGAAAAGCGAGGGCGCGGCAAATCCTGCCAAAGAAGGCAAAATAGAAGGCATCGGGGAGAGGGAACGGCAGGTGCTCTCCTCCCATCTGCCCGCCTGTTTTCATGAGCTTCTTTCCTCGCTGCCTGACGATGTCACCGAGATCCGGCTGCGCCGGGGGCAAAAAGTGTCTCTGGACACGCTGTCGGGCAAGCGGGAGCTTTCTCTTATCATGGAGAACGCGTTGATGAACGAGGCGCTCGACGCGCTTTGCGAGCATTCGCTCTATACGCATCTTGAAACGATGGTTCAGGGGTATATCGCGCTGCCCGAGGGGATGCGTGTCGGCGTCTGCGGGAAAGCGGTCACGGAGGAAGGGCGCGTTGTCGGCATTGCCTCGGTAGACAGCATCAATATCCGCCTTCCGCGCCATATCGCGGGGGTTTCCGACGGCATTTTTTCCTATCTGAGCCACGGCGGGTTTGCGCGCAGCGTCTTGATTTTTTCTCCGCCCGGCTGGGGGAAAACCACGATCCTGCGGGATCTGGCGGGCAAATTTGCGCGCCCGCCTGTCTCTTTCAAGGTGGCGATCATCGATTCCAGAAGGGAAATCGCCACGGCGGAAATCTACCGACTGCCCAACACCGATATTCTGGCGGGCTATCCCAAAGGGCTTGCCATGGAAATCGCCGTGCGCACCATGTCGCCCGAAATCATTTTGTGCGATGAAATCGGGAGCGATGAAGAAGCGCAAAGTCTGCTTTCGGTGCAGAATTGCGGGGTGCCGGTGATTGCCACGGCGCACGCCGGATCGGTGCAGGAGTTATTGCGGCGAAAAAACATCGCGCGCCTGCACGAGGCGCGGGTCTTTTCCGATTATATCGGCATCCGCAAACCAACTCCCATGGCGCCGCCCGCGCTTTCGATCATTCGCGCCGGCGAGATACCGCCGGGAGGATTTTCGTGATGAAGGGCGCGGGACTTCTTCTTCTCTTTTTCTGCTTTGCGTTTGGCGGCGCGAGGGCGGCCGCGGCGGAAAAGAGAAAACTTGACAGCGGAGAGGGCATGATCCTTTTGATCCGCAGTTTAAAGCAGCGGGCGGCTTATTATCACGACCCGCCCGGCGCGATTCTCCAGAGCTTTGAACATCCGGTGCTTGCGCGGATCTCCTTTTTGGATATTATGAAGCGCGAGGGGCTGGAAGAAGCTATCATGCGTTGCAATAAAGCTTTCTGTTTCAGCCAATATACCGTTACCGCGCTGACTGTTTTTGCCGCCGGTCTCGGCAAAGCGCCGCTCGAAGAACACCTGGCGTCCTGCGATTATGTCCTGTCGCTGCTCGAGGAAGAGTGCGGGCGTGCCAGAGAAGCATACCCCAAAAAGCAAAAACTTTATCTCACCTTAGGCGTTACTCTGGGGCTTTTCGCCGTGATCCTTTTGGTTTAGCCGGGGAAAGAAGAGAGAAAGGAAAGGTTATGAATGCGGAACTGATTTTTAAAATTATCGGGGTGGGGCTGCTCGTGAGCGTTTCCTGTCAATTGCTTACCAAAAGCGGCCGGGACGAACAAGCCATGTTGGTGACGCTTGCCGGAATTGTCGTTGTGGTTTTGATGCTGGTGGGAGAAATCGCGGAATTGCTCGACCGGCTCCGTACGCTTTTCGGCCTGTGACGGTTCTCGGAACCTGCCTTGCCACGGTGGTGTTTGTCCTGCTTCTTTTGGTGATCCGCGCCGTCAAAGGAGAGCTGGCACTGCCCATGTCCGTGATTCTCTCGGTCTTTCTCACCGGTGCGGCTTTGACCATCGTGGCGCCGCTTTTTTCCGCCATGAAGGAGCTGGCGGCTCCCTATGGCGAGGACATGCTGGAAATCCCCGTCAAAGCGCTTGGCATCAGCCTTGTTTCGGTGACAGCCGCCGATTTCTGCCGTGATGCCGGGGAAACGGCCATTGCCGCTAAATTGGAACTCTTGGGGAAATGCGCGGTTCTCGCGCTGGCGCTCCCGCTGATTCTGCGGCTTGTGGCGCTCTGCCGGGAGGTGCTGGCCTTATGAAACGGCTCTTTCTCGTTCTCGCGCTGGGGCTTGTGCTTGTTTTGGCTTTGGCGCTCCCCGTCGGCGCCGCATCTTGGGATAACGCGTCGGACACCGCAAGTGACACCGATCCGCTCGATCCGGATTCTTATGTACAGGATATCATCGACGAGCTGCCTGATGACGCCAAGGAGCTTTTGCCGCCGGGGGAAAACGCCGAAGAACAAATCAAAAATGCCGATACTTCCTATTTTTTGTCCCTGACAGGCAATTTTTTCGGCAAGGCGTTTTCCGCCCTCTTCCGCGATCTTCTTTTCTATCTATCTCTGATTCTTTTGGCCGCACTCGGCAATACATTGGAGGAATCGTTCGACACCAAGGGGCGGCTGTTCGGCAAAATCACGGTGTTTGCGGTGGCGCTGTCTCTCTTTTCCCGCCTGCTCTCTCTTTGCGGCGAGGTGACGGCTTTCACCGAGGAGATACGCAAGACCGTCTCGGTGACGGCGAGCGTTTTAGCCGGCGCCTCCTTTTTGGGGGCTTCGGCGATTCAGGGCGCCATGACGGTGAGTTTTACGGCGCTGACCGTCGCCTTGACCGTCAATCTTGTGGCGGCGTGGCTGATGCCCGTCATGCGGCTTTCCTTTGCTTCCACCCTGGCCTCGTCAGTGTCAGAAGGCGCCGACTTGCGCCGCTTTTCTTCCTTGGCGAGAAAAGCGTTTTTGTTTCTTTTGAGCATCATTTCCACCCTGTCCGCCGTGGTACTCTCCTTTCAGAACAGCGTGGCGCAGGCGCAGGATTCCGTGGCGGCTCGGGCGTTGCGTTTTACCGCTTCCCATGCGGTTCCGCTGGTCGGGAATACCGTTTCTGACGCGGTGCGCACCCTCTCCGCCGGCGTGGCGCTGATCAAGAGCGCGTCGGGCGCCGTGGGGATTCTTTGTATTCTTCTTTTGGCGCTTTATCCCTTTGCTTCGCTGCTTGCCGCCAGGTTTGCACTTTCGCTTTGCAGCGTGGCCTCCGGCGTATTGGGCGTTGATTCCTGCGAGGCGCTCTTTGCCGACGCGGGCAAAACGGTGGAAATGATGATGGCGGCGGTGGCGATCCTTTCGGTTCTCTATATCTTTCTTCTTTCTGTCTTTTCCAAGGGAATGCCGGCGCTCGCGGGGTGACGGGAAGAGAAAGGAGCGGTATGATGACACAGATTTCTGAATATATATACTGTGCTTTTCTCGCCTCGTTGGCCGCCGGTCTTTCGGAACACATCAATCTCTCCAAAGCCCATGCCAAAGTGCTTCGTTTCGTTATGTCGCTCACCTTGCTCTTTTTCCTGGTGGCGCCCCTGAAACCCTTTGTCGCGGAGCTGGGGCAGTGGACTTTGCCGAATCCGCCCGCATCGGATGAAGAAAACGAGCCGGCGTCATATGAGGCGCTGAACGCCTATATGAGCAGGGAGGTGGCAAAGGCGGTTTCCCAGGCGATTGCGGAAGATCTTGGCATAGCCGATGTCCGCGTCAGCGTGACTTTTTCCCAGGAAGACGCGTCCACTTTTCTACTTACCCGTTTAGATGTGATCTTGCCGGCGGGGCAGTCAGGCAATGCCGACAGAGTCAAACGGTATTTGGAAAACGAATACCGCTGTACCGTTTTTTGTCAGTAAGACGCGGTTTGAGCGCGGTTTTGCGGAGGGTAACTTGATGGAGATCAAAAAGTTTTTTTCTTCCAAAGGCAATCTTTGGCTGATTCTTGCGGCGGCGGCCGGTCTGCTTTTGCTGTTTTTCTCGGCCGGACGGGAAGGGAATACGGCGGCGGCGCAGGAAAGCACGCCGGAAGCCTTTGAACTTTGTGAGGAAAGGTTAGAGGAACGGCTCGTCGCCCTGCTTTCGGAAATGGATGGCATTTCCGATGTCTCGGTGATGCTGACGCTGGAGGATGTCCCCAAAAGCAACCAGCGCCCGAGGGTGCGCGGCGTTGCCATCGTCTGTCGGGGGTGTGAAGACAGCAGCGTGAAACTGCGCATCGTTATGCTTGCCTCCGGCGCTCTCGGCATTGCCAGCGATAAAATATTCGTTTCTCCGGCATAGCGCCGGTCATATCCCGCTACGGTGGTGAATAGATATGGAACAAACGATTACAGGAGGCAATAGGTATGGTTAAAGTCATCAAATCGGAGAGTAAATCCGGTACTGTTGAAAAATTCAAAGGAGGTTTTGGAAAAATGTCTGAAACATCGAAAGGAAAACTGAAGCGCAATCTGATCATTGCCGCGGCCATCGTGCTGATCGCGGGGGCGATTTGTCTGAACTTTGTTCTCTTCGCCGACAAAAGCAGCTCGCAGGTCTATGAACCCAGTGGCGGCACAACGCAGGCTCCCGGACAAAACACCGACAGCACCCCCGAAGAACCCGAAAGCTATTTCGCCATGGCTCAGCAGAACCGCGCCAGCGCTTACGAAACCGCGTATAACACCCTGCTTGCCGTGACCACCAGCAGCACCGCCACCGAAGAGGCCAAAGAAAACGCGTTTGAGGCCATCACGGTGCTGGCCGCCAACAAACAGGCCGAGGCCAACATCGAAACCCTGATCAAAGCCAAAGGCTTTGAAGACTGCGTAGCGGTTCTTTCCGACGGCCATATCGATATCGTGGTCAAGAGCGACGGCCTTGCCGCCAATCAGCGGGCGCAGATTCAGGAAATCGTCATGAAGCAGACCAAACTCACCCCCGCCGACATCACCATCATCGAACGCGCTTCCTGACATCGGCTTTATAAAAGACACGGGTTTTACAAAAACCCGTGTTTTTTTGCCTTTTTGGGCGGGAATTTGTCCTCTTTCTCTTGCTTTTTCCCTCGCGGTATGATAAAATAAAATTACGGCGTTATCGGTTTGCGCGCCCAAAACAGAAAGGAATCACAGCTATGAAACGCGTTTTATTCCTCTTTCTCACTTTTCTCACTGTCGCTTTGCTGACGGTTCTGATGGTCGCCTGTCAGGACGATACCGAGGCTGACTCCTCTTTGCCTGACGCTTCTTCCGATTCCGTCTCGGATTCTGTGACCGAAAGCACCGCGCCTGTGACCACGGTCGATCCCACTTTGGCCATACAAAGCGTGATGGAAGAAGATATCCGCCGCGCCGAAGTGATCGGCGACGCCACCATCGAGGCTTACGGCAGAGCGTTTGCCGGCGCCTACCGTCTTTTTGAAACCTACAATGTCGACAGCAAAAAGGGAAACGGTACGGCGTCTGTCTGGCATTATACCTCTTTCTTTGCCATGCTCTCCCGCCTGATCGATACGGCAGAACCGGGCAGCGAGGCGGAGGCGGCCTATAAAGAACTTTATACTCGCGTTTATAACAGCTTTAAGTATTATGAAGGCACCGCGACCCATACGACCTATGTCACCACGCAGCCTATCACTATGTATGGCGTGCATCGCGCCGAAACCAAAGGCGCCGCCCGCGTAGACGGCATTAACGCGGTGTATGACGATCAGGAATGGATCATTCGGGAAAATATCTATGCGTTCCAATTGACCGGGGATGAAACCTATCTTGACGAAGCCCTCCGCCTTTGCAAAATCTGCATCGACGGCTGGGATTATACCATGAATCCCAGTACCAAGAGCGAATACGGCGGGATCCCCTGGGGGCCGGGCTATGCTTCCAAACACACCTGCTCCAATGCGCCGATCGTGATGCCTTTGGTAGAGATTTATGAAATTCTTCATGAACAGGGCAATGCCAACGCCGATTTCTACCTTGACTGGGCGATAAGAATCTATAAGTATACCAGAGCCACCTTTGAAAACAAAAATCATCTTTACGGGGACAATGTCGGCTCCTTCCGCGAATTGCAAGGCGACAGGTATGTGACGACAGGACTTGCCGGCGGCGACCCCAAAGAATATACCTATAATACCGGCGCGATGATTTCGGGCGCCTGCGCGCTTTACCGCGCGACCGGCGAAAAAGAATATCTTGATTATGCGCGCCTTTCGGTGATAGCCGCGTATAATTCTTTCCGTTCGACCAATTCGGTGCGGGTGGGCAGAGAATTGGTGAGGTTTTATCCCGATGACACCGAGACTACTTGGTTCAACCTTGTACTTCTTCAAGGCTTTATGGATTACTATGAAGTGGATCCCAACCATGATGAAAAGTATGTGATGTCCTTCCAGAGCGCCATGGATTATGCCTACGACCAGTATTTGAAGGAAGGCTTTTTGCCCCGGGATTATCTGAACGGCTGGGACAGCAATTCGAATTATGACAAAAACAAAAATGTGATGGATCAGGCTTCCGCCTCACAGATTTATGCCATGCTGGCGCAGTGGCACGCCAGCCGCATCGCCTTGCTGACAGCCGAAGGCGAATAAAGAGACAGAAGGACGCCGTCCGAAGACCGGACGGCGTCCTTTTTGCCTTTGTATCGATTTTTCCTCTTTCCCTTGAAATCCGCCTGATTTTATGGTATACTATACTGTATTTTTTATCATGCGGGGAAAGGCGTATCAAAAAAATGGACGGGACAGTGCAAAAGGAAAGAAGCGATCTTTTGTGTATGGACAGGGCGGCGCTTGTCGCCTTGGTCACCGAAGAATGCAAGGAAAAGCCCTACCGCGCCGCACAGATTGCCGCTTGGCTGTGCAAAGCCGCCTTGTTTGATGAAATGACCGATCTTCCCAAGCCGCTGATCGCCCGCCTGAAAGAATGCGCGACGCTTTCTTACCCCGCCGTCTTTGACAAAAAGGTGTCCGCCCTCGACAAAACGGTGAAATTCCTCTATCGACTGACCGACGGTCAGCTTGTGGAGGCGGTCGTGATGCGGTATGAACACGGCTATTCCATCTGCATTTCCACACAGGCGGGCTGCCGCATGGGCTGTCGCTTCTGCGCCTCCACCTTGGGCGGTCGCGTGCGGAATCTGACCGAAGGGGAAATGCTTGGCGAGATTCTTGTGGCGCAAAGGAGTTTGGGCGTTCGCATTTCTCATGTGGTATTGATGGGCATCGGCGAGCCGCTCGACAACTATGACCATGTCCTGCGCTTTCTTCGCCTTGTCAGCGCCAAAGAGGGGTTGAATATCAGCGGGCGCAACATCTCGCTTTCCACCTGCGGTCTGGTGCCGCGCATCGCCGATCTGGCAAAGGAAAATCTGCCGCTGACGCTGTCGGTCTCCCTGCACGCTTCGGACAACAAACGGCGCAGCGCCATCATGCCGGTGAACGACCGCTATCCTTTGGAAGAACTTTTGCCCGCCTGCCGCGATTATTTTGACGCCACGGGGCGGCGAATCTCCTTTGAATATACCCTGATTGCCGGCGAGAATGACGCGCCGGCCGATGCCGACGCGCTGGCCGCGCTTTTAAAGACCTCGTTTGGCGACCGTCCTTTTCATGTCAATCTGATCCCGGTCAATCCTGTCAAGGAAAGCGGATTTCAGCAGGGCAGTCGCGCCTCGGTGCTGGCTTTTTGCCGCCGTTTGAACCGTTTGCATGTCAACGCGACGGTCAGACGGACTTTGGGCGCCGACATCAACGCCTCCTGTGGGCAGCTTCGCCACGCTGCCGGTCAAAATGCGAAAGGAAATCAAAACTCATGAAGTTCAAGTATTATGGCAGCAGCGATATCGGAAAGCAGCGGACAGAAAATCAGGATTGCTTTTCGATCACCCCTTTGAAAGACGAGGCGCTTCTCGCCGTCATCTGCGACGGTATGGGGGGCGTCGCCGGCGGGAAGGTGGCGGCGGAGCTGGCCATCTCCACTTTCGTATCGGAATTTGTGCGTGTGCTTCCCGAAAAATTTTCGGATTTTTCCCGTATTTCTGCAAGGTCGGAAAGCGATCAGGCAATACTATCTATGCTGATGACCGCTTGCGCCGAGGCGGCGAATACCGCCGTTTATCGGCAGGGAATCGAAACGCCCGCTCTCATGGGCATGGGGACGACGCTGGTGGCGGCTTTTGTCGCCGGGGACGGCGCCTTTATCGTCAATGTAGGCGATTCCCGGCTGTATTCGCTCGAACGCAACGCCATGCGCCAGGTGACGATCGATCACTCCAAAGTGCAGATGCTTTTGGCGACCGGCCAGATCACCGCGCAGGAAGCCGCCAGCTATCCGCACAAAAATGTCATTACCCGTGCTGTCGGGATTGCCTCGATGGTCAATGCCGAGACTTTCGTTCTGCCTCTCCATACGCCGCAGACCCTGCTTCTTTGCAGCGACGGTCTGCACGATATCCTCAGCAACGAAGAAATCTATGCCATCGTCTGGGGCAGTGAGAGCATTTACGCCCTGCCGCAGGAAGAAAAGGTCGCGCGTCTCATTGCGGCGGCCAACCAGCACGGCGGGCGCGATAATATCACCGCGATATTGATTTCTGTATAAATACTTACATTCCCGCCGCAGCATGTCATCGGCACGCTTGTCAGATTTCCCGCGAAAACCGGGGGAAAGGAGAAACCCGCCGACCGGGGTATTGCCTATGTCCGCAGAAAAGGAAAAGGAAGCGATTCCGGCCAAAGCCGCGCCGGGCGAGCGTCCGATACTCGACGGCCGCTACCGTTTGGATACCACCGTCGGAGAGGGCGCTACCGCCCGGGTGTACCGCGCTTGGGATCTGAAAGAAGAGCGCGAGGTGGCGGTCAAAATCTTCAAAAAAGAGCTTTCCAAAGACGAGGAAGCCAAACGCCGCTTTACCGATGAGGCAAAAGCCTATACCATTCTTGAAAATCATCCCAACATCATTTCCGCCTATGATATTTCCACCGCCGGCGAAGAACCCTATATCGTGATGGAGCTTGCGGAAGGGGAATCCCTGATGCACAGGCTAAATTACCGAGGCGGCCGTCTTGCTTTGCAGGAAGCCATGAATATCTCCTTCCAGCTTCTTGCCGCGCTTTCCTATGCCCATAAAAAAGGGATCATCCATCGCGATGTCAAGCCTCAGAATGTGATTCTCTTAGAAGGCGACCTTGTCAAGCTGGCCGATTTCGGCATCGCCATTCTGCCGGGCATGGAAGAAAAAACGGTCGGCGCCGCCGGGACGGTACACTATATGAGTCCCGAACAGATTTCGGGCGGGCGGGTAGATGCCCGGTCTGACATCTATTCCGTGGGCGTCGTCATGTATGAAATGCTCACGGGTCATGTCCCGTTTTCTTCCGATCAGCCGAGGGCCGCCGACAGGATCAACGAGATCATGCATAAGCACCTGAAGGAAATGCCGGTCAAGCCCTCTTCCTATTCCCCCAATCTGCCCACAGCGGTGGAACAGATCATTTTAAAGGCGCTGAGCAAGCCGCCCGCCGCCCGCTTTGCCTCCTGCGAGGAGATGAGCGAATGTTTGCATCTGGCCAAGGGAAATCCCAATCTTTTGTTTGAGTTTGGCTTGAGCAACGCCTTTTATGACGAATATGCCGCTCTGCCGGAGGAAAGCGCGGCCGAACGGTTCACGCCGCGTGTCGAGAAAAAAACAAGCGCCGGCAAGGGAAGCGGAAAAATCGGTGAAGGGAAGAAACCCGAAGAAAAGAGCAATCGCGTCACCGCCCGCATGGCCGCCTGTTTTATGGTTCTTTTTGTCCTTGCGGCGGGCGTTGTGACATTTGCCTTGTGGGATATTTTCTGGCGGGATGTCGGCAAAACCACCATTCTCACGCCTACCATGCGGGGAAAACAGTACGACGATACCGAGGCGGCCTCGCTGGCCGAAAAAGGGTATGAAGTGACGATCTGTTATGAATACAGCGCCTATGACCCCGCCGGCACTGTGATTTCACAGGATCCGGGTCCGGGCGACACCCAGCGCCTTGCCCCGGGAGAAGCGCCGCATCTCACGCTGACCTTGAGCGCCGGCTTTCGCGTCATGCTCATGAACGATTATAACGGCAGGGAATACCGTGCGGTCGAGCAGGAGCTTACCGGGCTTGGCTTTACCGTCTGTGTGGTCAAGGTTCACAGCGAGGAAGCGGCGGGGCTGATTCTTGCCACCGATCCCGCGCCGGGCAATATGGCGATGCAGAACGAGCCTGTCACCCTGACGGTGAGTGAAGGTCCCACCACGGTTTACCGCTATATGCCCTCGCTGCTCGGCATGACCGCCAAGCAGGCGCTGGCCGCTTTGGAAGAAGCGGGGCTTCGTTTGGGCGGGATTGTTTACGAAACTTCTTCCGCCGCCCCCGGCACCGTCATTGCGCAAAACCATCCGTACGGCGAAAAACTGCCGGCCGAGTATATGCCGGTGATCCTCGTGATCGCCAAAAGCGGCATCCCTTCCTGAGGAACCCCCTTGACTGAAATTGACAGAAAGGCGATTTTGTTATGAATGAGCGTCAATCCCATATCCGCAACTTTTCCATTATCGCGCACATCGATCATGGCAAGTCCACGCTGGCCGACCGTCTTTTAGAGCGCACCTCGGCGGTGGCCAGCCGGGATATGGAAGATCAGATTTTAGATAACATGGACTTAGAGCGCGAACGGGGCATTACCATCAAAGCGCGGGCGGTGCGGCTTTTCTACACCGCCTCCGACGGCGATACATACCAGCTGAACCTCATCGACACACCGGGACATGTGGACTTTAATTACGAGGTTTCCCGCTCGCTGAACGCCTGCGAAGGCGCGCTTTTAGTCGTCGACGCCTCCCAGGGAATCGAGGCGCAGACCCTGGCAAATGTATATCTTGCCCTGGACCATGACCTGGAGGTTTTCCCGGTGATCAATAAGATAGACTTGCCCAGCGCCCAGCCGGAGCGGGTCATGGAGGAGATTGAGGATGTG
>CANQXN010000044.1 GCA_947627815.1 uncultured Clostridia bacterium
CTTGCCGAAGGGGATTATATCGTCCACGAGAAATACGGCATCGGCCGGTATCTCGGGACAAAGAGCCTTCTTGTAGAGGGCGTGCGGCGGGATTTTATTCAGATTCAGTATGCCGGCACCGATGTTCTCTATCTTCCTTGCGAACAGCTTGACGCCATTTCCAAGTATATCGGAACCGGCGGGGACGATTCTCTTGTCCGTCTTTCCAAAATGGGCGGCAGCGAATGGGTCAAGGCCAAGACCAAAGTAAAAGCGGCGGCCAAAGAAATGGCCAAGGAATTGATCGCCCTCTACGCCAGACGCCAGCGGATGCCGGGATACGCATTCCCGCCCGATTCCGCCATGGAACGGGAGTTTGCCGACAATTTCCAATATGTGGAGACGCAAGGGCAGTTAGACGCCATCGACGACATCAACAGGGATATGGAGGCGCCGCACCCCATGGATCGCCTGCTTTGCGGCGATGTGGGATACGGCAAGACCGAAGTGGCCATGCGGGCGGCGTTTAAGGCGGTCTGCGACGGCAAACAGGTGGCCATTCTTGTGCCGACTACCATTTTGGCATTGCAGCATTACGAAACCTTACAGGCCAGAATGCAGGGCTTTCCGGTGAGTGTGGATATGCTCTCTCGTTTCAGAAGCCCGAAACAGCAAGCTGTCACGCTTCGCAAGGTAGCTCGCGGCGAAGTGGATATTGTTGTCGGGACGCATCGGATTCTTTCCAAAGACATCGAGTTTCACGATTTAGGACTTGTCATCATCGACGAGGAACAGCGTTTCGGTGTGGCGCAGAAAGAAAAACTCAGACAGATTGCCGCGAATGTGGACACCCTGACGCTGACCGCCACGCCCATCCCCCGCACCTTGAACATGGCCATGAGCGGGATTCGCGATATGTCGGTTCTCGAAGAAGCGCCGGGCGACCGCTTTCCGGTACAGAGCTATGTGACAGAATACGATGAAATCATTCTTTTTGACGCCATCAAACGCGAATTGCGCCGGGGCGGGCAGGTGTTTTACCTCTGCAACCGCGTGGAGCGCATGGAACGCACCGCCGCCACGATCGCCAAGGAGATACCGGAAGCGCGCATTGCCATTGCCAACGGTCAGATGGATAAAGAAGAGCTTTCGGATATCTGGCATTCGCTGATTGTGGGCGAGACCGACATTTTAGTTTGTACGACCATCATTGAAACCGGCGTGGATGTGCCAAACGCCAATACGCTGATCATTGAGGACGCCGACACTATGGGGCTTTCTCAACTGCACCAGCTTCGGGGGCGGGTCGGCCGCTCTTCCCGCCGGGCATATGCCTATTTCACCTATCCCAAAAACCGCGTCCTTTCGGAGGTCGCCGCCAAACGGCTTGCCGCCATTCGGGATTTTACCGAGTTCGGGGCGGGGTTCAAGGTGGCGATGCGGGATTTGGAAATCCGTGGCGCCGGGAATATTCTCGGGGCGGAACAGCACGGGAATATGGCCGCCGTGGGGTATGAAATGTATATGCGGCTTCTGGATGAGGCAATCTTAGAGGAAAAGGGCGAAAAAACAGCTTCTCCGCGCACCGAATGCACCATTGATTTCAATGTGGACGCCTATATTCCCGAAAAGTATATTTCCAACGCCAACCACCGGTTGGAAGCCTATAAAAAAATTTCGCTCATCCGCAACGCGAATGATCTTTACGATGTCAACGATGAGCTGATGGATCGCTTTGGCCCCATGCCCGATCCCGTCTCCACGCTTGTCAATATCTCCTATCTGCGCGCCATTGCTTCCGATTGCGGCCTTGCGAGAGTGGAATACCGGGACAGAACCATCGTCTGCTATCCTGAGAAGATCGATCTTGAAACATGGTCGGAACTGGCCGCGAAAAACAACGGCAAACTGCTCCTTTCTCTTGGCGCAAAACCGCATATTTCCTGCCGTGTCAAGAATAAAGAGTGGGCGCTGGATACCGCCACCAGACTTTTGAAGGAATATTTAAAAGTCGCGGAATCACATAAACATTGATAGTTACAACTAACATGTAAAACAATATAGCCGCTCTTCCCATCCCGATTTTATGAAGGAGTCTTTTATGCGACGCAAACTTGCTTGTTTTCTTGCCGTTTTTATTCTTGTCCCATCTCTGCTGCTTGCTTTTTCTTCCTGCGCCGGCATGGGGCCTGCCGTTTTTACCTGCGGGCTTGCCTCGATCGATGAAGCCACCTATCGCTATTGGTTCATCAATCTGAAAGCCGGTTATGTGGCGAGTTATTCGGATATCACCGACACCGAGGCCTGCTGGAATATGCTGGTGCCGGGGCAGGACAAAACCTATGCCGAATTTGTGGACGAAAAGATCAAGGATCAGATCGATCACTACCTTGCCGGCGTGGCGCTTTTTCTCGAATATGATATGACGCTGCCCGAAAGTACCAAAGATGCGATCGATATCGAAATTGAAGATACGGTGGAGTACCAGTATAACGGCTCCCGCAGAGCGTATGACGATTTTCTGGAAGAGCGCTATGGCTTTGATTCCAAAAAGCTGCGAAAAATCCGCCTCTTAGAGGAAGAATTTTACTATGCCTATAACACCCTTTACGGGGAAAACGGACGCTTTGCCGCCACTTCCGACGAGATCGCCGCTTTTTACAGTGAAAAATATGCGCGCATCAAGTATTATATGGTGCGTCGACACGATGATTATGTCTATGACAAAGCCGGCAACCGGGTCGTGTTGGCGGACGGCAGTTATCAGCTTCGGGAATTAAACGAGGAGGAGAAAAAAGAGCGGGAAAAAGCGGCAAACGACGCCTTGGCAGACATCCAGAAAGGGACAAAAACCATTGACGACTATATTGCCAAAGACTACCCCGAACTCTTGGAAGCCTATCCCAACGGATTTTATCTGCTCCAGAATGAAACCTATCTCCAGATGTACGGCGCGACGCTGATAAACGGCGCGTTTGCGATGAAGGAAAACGAAATCGCTTTTTTGGAAAACGAGGACGCCTTTTTCATTGTCGAGCGTCTCCCTTTGCCGGAAAACGGTTATCTCGGCGCCGACAGCGGGCAATTTTCCAATCTGGCTTCCTATGCGTCTGCCGAAAAGGCCGCGCTCGCCTTTGACGAACTGATCAAGGGCATTGTACCAAGTGAAGATTTTGAAGATAATTATAGCGTAAAGACCGTAAAATAACGAAATCACAAGGCTGTACAAGGAGATGTCTATGGCGTTAAAGGTCGTCACATTCAATTTGCGGATCCCGGTAAAAGAAGACGGCGCCAACTTCTTTTTTTACCGCGCCCCCGCCATTGTGCATAAAATAAAAGAAGCGTTGCCGGATATCATCGCCTTTCAGGAGGCGTTGCCCGAAAGCTACCGCTTTCTGCAGGAATCGCTGCCCGCGTATACCTTCGTCGGGGTGGGGCGCGGCGCCGATCTTGCCGATGAAGCCTGTCCCATCGCCTTTCGGCGCGGGGCATGGGATCTTGCCTTTTTCTCGCAGAATTGGCTCTCGCCTCGGCCGCATACGCCGGGTTCCCGCTATGAAGAGCAGAGTATATGTCCCCGGATTTTTTGCCGCGCGCTGTTAAAAGAACATGGCGGCGCAAGGATGCTCTGGATCTATAATACCCATCTCGATCATATAAGCGAAAAAGCCCGGTATCTCGGCATGAAGCAGATCCTTCACACGATGAGCGCCGATGTCTCGGTCTGGCGCTATCCTGTGATTCTTTTGGGCGACATGAACGCCGACCCCGGCGAGCGCTGTCTTACACTGGCGGCCGGCAGCGAAAATCCCGATCTTGTGGAAATCACCGGGCATGTCAAGAGGAGCTTTCACGATTTTCACGGCGGCTCCTGGCAAGAGCCGGGCGAGAAGTACGATTATATTTTTACCGATCTTTCGGCTGATCCCGACGCGCTTTCGGTCTGGGACGAGGAAAAAGACGGGGTTTTCCTGTCCGATCACTATCCTATCGAAGCGCGTTTGAACTGGTAAAACAGGAGGAAGAAATGGATATCAGAGAATTTGCCAAATCCGTCAAAACCGGGGTGGAAAAAGAAGTGGACCTCCAAAAACTCCGCTATCAGATCTCCTGCAAAAAACGCGAGATTGAGGCGCTTTTTGCCGATGCGGGACGGACGGCGGCAGGTGCTGTGGCAGAAGGCGGGGATCTCTATGAAGCGCTCAAGGCGCCGCTTGCGGCGGTCAGCGACGCGCAGAGCGAACTTGCGGCGTTAGAAAAGGAACTGAGCCGGCTTCTCGGCAGAAAATGCTGTCCTGCCTGCGGCACCTGGCTGGAGAAAGACGAACGGTTTTGCCATTCCTGCGGCAAAAAAATGCCGCAGGACGAAAAAGAGGACGCCTGAGAAAAGGCGGAGAGCGCCTTTTCGCGCTTTTTGCGGCTGATTTTGCCGGGCGGACGGTCATTTTTCCCGTTCTTTCCGAGAAAAATGTTTTTTTTCGGGAAAACTATTGCAAAATCAAAAAAACTGTGGTACAATAATGCCAAAGTTGGATAATGTAAGGATGGAAGGGCGTGAAAGCGGTCTTCCATTTTTATGGAGTGAGGGTTTATGGCGAAAAACGGAGGCAAAATCATTACCGCCGTACGGGCGGCCATTACGCCGGCAGTGGAGGAAATGGGTTTTTCTCTTTGGGATGTGGAATATAAGAAAATCGGCGCCGATTACCATCTGATTGTCACGATCGACAAAGCGGACAAAGAAGGCGGCGTAGATATCGATGACTGCGAGGCGGTTCATCACGCCATCGATCCCTTGCTCGACGAGGCCGATCCCATTGAGGAAGCCTATTATCTCGATGTTTCTTCGCCGGGACTCGAGCGCGAGCTTCGCACCAAGGAACATTTTCTCGCCATGCAGGGAGAAACCATTACGGTAAAACTCTTTGCGCTGCTCTGCGGACGGCGGGAATTTACCGGTATCTTGTCATGCAAGGAAGACGCGTCTGAGATAGTGCTGGAGGAAAAGGGGCAAAGCTATCGGATTCCTTTTTCTTCCATTGCCAAAGCTCATGTCGCCTTTGATTTTTGAAGCGGTCGTTTGACCCTACCGTAAGATTCACAAGACCCACCGTGGGGAAAGGATAAAAAAATGAATACCGAGTTTTTTGACGCATTGGACGAACTGGAACAGCAGAAAGGCATTGCCAAGGACTATATGCTGGAAAAGGTCGAGGCGGCGCTGGCCAGCGCTTATAAACGGGAAATCGGCGGCAGCAATGTAAAAATCGTGATCGATTCCGACAAAAAAGAGATCAAAATGTACCAGGTCATGGATGTGGTGGAGACGGTGGAAGACCCCGCCGTGCAGATCTCGCTGGAAGACGCCAAAAAGATCAACCGGCGCTATAAGATCGGCGCCGTGGCCGAGATTGAATTAAAGCCGAAGAATTTCCGCAGACTTTCCGCCGCGGCCGCCAAACAGGTGATCATTCAGGCCATTCGAGAAGCCGAGCGCGGCAAAGCGATCCGCGAATACGAAAGCAAGCGCGAGGAAGTCATCACCGCTACCGTTATCGCGATCGACGATGTCAGCGGCAATGTGGTGGTGGATACCGGCACCAGCAAAGCCACGCTGTTAAAGAGCGAGCAACTGCCTGACGAGGTTTTCACGGTCGGCAAGCCGATCAAGGTTTTCGTCATGGAAGTCAAAAAGGATGTCAAAGGGCCGGTCGTCACGCTCTCCCGCACTCATCCGCATATGATCAAGCGGCTGTTTGAGCTGGAAGTGCCTGAGATTCAGGACGGCACGGTGGTGATCAAAGCCATCGCCAGAGAAGCGGGTTCGAGAACCAAGATCGCTGTGGCGGCCAGGAGCGAGGATGTCGATCCCGTGGGCGCCTGCATCGGCAACCGCAGCACGCGGATCAACGGAATTGTCAGCGAAATCGGGTTTGAAAAAATCGATATCATCAAATACAGCGATGTCCCGCAGGAATTTATTAAAGCCGCGCTGGCGCCGGCCGATGTCAACGAGGTTGTCCTCACCGGCGAGCGCTCCTGCCAGGTTTTTGTGGATCCGGATCAGCTCTCTCTGGCAATCGGAAAAGAAGGGCAGAACGCCCGCTTGGCCGCCCGCCTGACCGGATTCAAGATTGACATCAAAACCGGATATCCGCAGGCATCGGAAGCGGAGTCCGATCCCGAAGAGGAATAAAACAGACCGAAATTGGCAAAAAAGGCGGACGGATGAATGCCACAAACGATAAAAAAAGTCCCTGTGCGCCGTTGTGTCGGCTGCATGGAACATTTTGAAAAGAAAGAACTGATCCGCGTGGTGCGCACGCCGCAAGGCGAAGTCACCTTGGATTTCGGCGGAAAGATGTCCGGGCGCGGCGCCTATCTCTGCAAAAAGAGCGATTGTTTGAAAAAAGCGGTGCGTTCCAAACGATTGGAAAAAAATCTGGGATGCGTAATCCCCGATGAAGTATATGACAGACTTGAAGGTGAACTAGTAAAGCATGAATGATCGGCTTTTATCGGCACTTGGCCTGGCGAAAAAAGCGGGCAAACTGGTCGTAGGAGCAAATCTTGTTTCGACCCTTGTCCGTTCGGACAAAAAACCGTGTCTCGTCCTTTTAGCGCTCGACGCTTCGCCAAACACCAAGAAAGTGATCGAGTCGGCCTGCCGGCACCACGGTGTGCCTTGCCGGACGGTACCATATTCCATGGATGCGCTGTCACATGCCATCGGTGCTTCCTACTATATTTCCTGTGTGGCGGTTTCGGATGCCGGCTTTGCCGGAATGATTTCGGAACGGATGAACGGGGAAGAGAAAAAAATTGTTTCGCAGGGGGTGTGACCTATGGCAGTTACAATCAAGCTTAATGTGTTGGCGAAAGAATTGAATGTGAAAAGCAAGGATCTGAGCGTTCTCCTTGCGGAAAACGGCTTCGGGGAAAAGAGTACGCAGGCCGCCTTGTCCGACGATGAATTCGGCTTTCTGATGGACGCTTTGAGCAAGGCCAACGAGACGACCGATCTCAACGCCTATCTTTCCGGCGTGACGCATGTGACCGTCGAGACGGAAGAGCGCTTGAAGCAGAGAGAAGAACGGGCGCGCGCAGCCGCTGAAAAGGCGGCTGCCGAGAAAGCCGCCGCCGAGAAAGCCGCCGCCGAAAAGGCCGCCGCCGAAAAGGCGGCCGCTGAGAAAGCCGCCGCCGAAAAAGCTGCCGCCGAAAAAGCGGCGGCGCGTCAGGCCGCGCTGGCACGGCAGAGAAACGGCGAGGGCGCCGATCGCTTTGCCCGCCCCGTGACCTTTACCAAACCCGCCGCCAAAAAGGATACTGATAAAAAGAAAAACGAGAAAAAGCCGGAAACCGCGCTGCCGCGCCGTCCGGTGACTTCCGAGGAAAACGAGCCTTCGGCGGCAAGCAATGTCTTCGGACACAAAGCGGGCTTTCAGACGGTGGATCTGCGCTCGGGCGGACAGGTGGATCTTGCCAAATACGACGAGCGTCTCGAGGCCTTGAGTACCGATGTTCCGTACGAAGCGCAAAAGCAGAAATTCAAGAATAAAAATCAGCGGCCCGGACAGGGCGGCTCTGCCAAAGGAGGGCGCGGCGAACTGCCGCAGAGCGGCGCCAAGACCGGCGGCGGATATAAAGGCGGCAAGAAGAACAATCAGCCCAAAGCCGCGCCTGTCAAAACGCAGCTCTCCATTACCGTGCCAGAAGAGATCACCGTGGGGGCTTTGGCCGCCAAACTGAAGGTGACGGCGAACGAGGTCGTGAAACGGCTGATGATGCTCGGCATTATGGCCGGCGTCAATCAGGTGATCGATTATGACACGGCGGAATATGTGGGTACAGAGCTTGGCGCCATTGTCAGCAAGGAAGTTGTCGTCACCATCGAAGAAAAGCTCTTTGCCACCGAAGAAGACAGCGAAGAGACGCTGGTGGAGCGTCCGCCTGTTGTCTGCGTGATGGGTCATGTCGACCACGGCAAAACCTCGCTGCTCGACAAGATCCGCCATACCAGCGTCACCGCCGGAGAAGCGGGCGGTATTACACAGCATATCGGTGCCTATCGGGTCAAGATCAACGATAAAGACATCACTTTCCTCGATACGCCGGGTCACGAGGCCTTTACCGCCATGCGCCAGCGCGGCGCCATGGCTACCGATATCGCCATTCTGGTTGTGGCGGCCGACGACGGCATCATGCCGCAGACGGTGGAAGCCATCAACCATGCCAAAGCGGCCAAAGTGGATATCATCGTGGCCATCAATAAAATGGATAAACCGACAGCCAACCCCGACGCGGTCAAACAGGAACTGACCCGCTATGAGCTGGTTCCCGAAGAATGGGGCGGCGATACCGTCTGCGTGCCGGTGTCTGCCGTTACCGGCATGGGCATTGAAGACCTGCTCGAAAATGTCCTGATTCTTGCGGAAATGCGTCAGTTGAAAGCCAATCCGAACCGCCGTGCCAAAGGCATTGTGATCGAAGCCAAACTCGATCGCGGCCGTGGTCCTGTGGCCACCGTGCTGGTACAAAACGGCACTCTCCATGCCGGCGATATCGTGATCGCCGGTACGGCTGTGGGTCGCGTGAGAGCGATGACTGATGAAAACGGACGCACCGTGAAGGCGGCGGGTCCTTCGGTGCCGGTAGAAATCACCGGTCTTGCCGAGGTGCCGACCTCGGGCGATGAATTCAACGCCGTGGAAGATGAACGCATGGCGCGTGAACTTGCCGAACGCCGCCGCAATCAGGCGCGCCAGGCGGAATTCAACGCCAATGCCAAAGTCAGTCTCGACGATCTCTTCAATCAGATCAAAGAAGGCGTCAAGGAACTCAATATCATCGTCAAAGCCGATGTGGTGGGTTCCGCCGAGGCGGTGCGCAGCTCGCTTCTTAAGATCAGCAACGAGGAAGTCAAGGTCAATGTGATTCACTACGCCGCCGGCGGTATCACTGAAGGCGATGTCACCTTCGCCGCCGCTTCCAACGCGATCATTGTCGGCTTTAATGTCAGGCCGGATAAAAACGCGCTGGATCGCGCCGCGTTACTGAAAGTGGATGTCCGTACCTATCGCGTCATTTATGAGTGCATCGACGAGATCACCGCGGCCATGAAAGGTATGCTCGCGCCGGTCTACAAAGAACAGTTGCTCGGTCACGCACAGGTGCGCCAGACGATCCATGTGCCGAATGTCGGCACCATCGCCGGCTCTTATGTTCAGGACGGCAAGGTGACGAGAAACGCGCAGATCCGCGTGGTGCGGGACGGTGTGGTTATCTTTGAAGATAAGATCTCTTCCTTGCGCCGCTTCAAAGACGATGTCAGGGAAGTGACAACCGGGTATGAGTGCGGTATCGGTTTGGAAAAATTCAACGATATCAAAGAAGGCGATATTCTGGAAGCCTTCGAAATGGTCGAGGTCAAAGCCTGATCTGTCATAACATGTTGAAAAAAGCTGCCTTTGAAAAACGCCGCCGCGTTTTCCGCGGTAGCTTTTTTCATCATCGGCGGCAAAGCTTGTAAAATATCGGGAGAGTACAAATGACACGCGATTTTTTGCCGGTGGATCCCGAAGGGGTGGAGAAACTCGGCTGGGGTACGCCGGACTTCGTTTATGTCTGCGGCGACGCTTATATCGATCATCCTTCTTTCGGCGCGGCGATCATTTCCCGCGTCTTAGACGCCGCAGGCTTCAAGGTGGCCATGCTGGCACAGCCGGACTACCGCTCCTGCGAAGCGTTTAAACTTTTCGGCAGACCCAGGCTGGGATTCCTCGTTTCCGCAGGAAACATCGACTCCATGGTGGCGCATTATACCGTGGCCAAGAAGAAACGGAGCTACGATTATTATTCACCGGGCGGGAAAATGGGCAAGCGACCCGACCGCGCGGTCATCGTGTATTGCAACAGAATCCGCGAGGCATACGGCGATGTGCCGATCATCATCGGCGGGCTGGAAGCCTCTTTGCGCCGCTTTGCCCATTATGATTATTGGGACAACAAGGTCAGGCGCAGCATTTTGGTGGATTCCCGCGCCGATCTGCTTTCCTACGGTATGGGAGAAAATTCCATTCTGCAAATTGCTAAATTGCTTGACAAGGGAGTTCCTGTCAAAAAGATCCGCGATGTGCGCGGCACCGCTTATCTCTGTCACAGAACAGAGAAGCTGCCGGAAGATACGGTCGGACTTTTTGAGTATGACCGGCTGAAAACCGATAAGAAGGCGTATGCGGAAGCCTTCGCTTTGCAGTACAGTGAAAACGACCATGTGCGGGGGCGTACCGTGGCCGAGTATTACGACGATCGTGTGCTGGTGCAGAATCCGCCGATGCCGCCGCTTTCGCGCGCCGAGCTGGATCGGGTGTATGCGCTGCCGTATCAGCGCACCTATCATCCCTCATACGAAAAGGAAGGCGGCGTGCCTGCCATCGCGGAAGTGAAATTTTCCATTACCCACAATCGCGGCTGTTTCGGCGCCTGCAATTTCTGCGCCATCGCTTACCATCAGGGGCGATGCGTCAGCTCGCGCAGCGTGGAAAGCGTGGTAAAGGAAGCCGAGCTTTTGACAAAAATGCCGGATTTCAAGGGCTATATTCACGACATCGGCGGCCCTACGGCCAATTTCCGCGCGCCTTCCTGCGAACGGCAAAAAGAATTCGGCGTCTGCGCCGGGCGAAAATGTCTTTCCCCCAAACCTTGTCCGCATCTGAAAGTGGATCACAGCGAATATGAATCGCTCATCCGGCAAGTAGAAGCGCTGCCCGGCGTGAAAAAGGTGTTTATCCGTTCGGGCATTCGGTTTGATTATCTGATTTATGATGCCTCCGATTCCTTTTTCAGAAAGCTCGTGCGGAACAATGTGAGCGGACAGCTGAAAGTGGCGCCGGAGCATTGCAGCAACGCGGTTCTCTCCCATATGGGCAAGCCCTCCATTGAAATTTATAACCGCTTTCGGGATAAATTTTTCGCCCTGACCAAAGAAGCGGGGAAGGAACAGTATCTGGTGCCTTATCTTATGTCCTCCCACCCGGGCAGCCGCCTTTCCGACGCGGTGGAACTGGCGCTTTATCTGAAAAAGAACAGAATGAATCCCGAACAGGTGCAGGATTTCTATCCTACACCGGGTACGGCTTCTACCGTGATGTATTATACCGGCTTGGATCCCTTTACCAAAAAGGAAGTCTATGTGGCCACCGATTACGAGGAAAAGCGGATGCAGCGCGCCTTGCTTCAATTCAAGAGAAAAGAGAACGCGCCGCTGATTGCCAAAGCATTAGAGCGTTGCGGACGCGGCGATCTGATCGGATACGGCCCCGACTGTCTGATCCCGCCGCCCTACAAAAACAAGCCGGATCGGGAAAAAGAAAAAGGGAACACCGCCGGCCATTGGGGCTTTTCAAAGCGGGAAGGCGGCGGCCGGCAAACCAAGAAAAAAGCGCCCAAACGATAATGGGCAGCGGGTCGATGCCGGTCAAACGAGGAAGAGCGAAAAGACGGGGAAAGGAAATTTTTTTCCTTTCCCCAGAGAAAACTTGAAAAAAGCTCTTGACAAATCGGGAAGAATGTGTATAATATGATTGTTGCCGATAGGGCAACCCTATGCGAGAGTGGCGGAACTGGCAGACGCGCACGTTTGAGGGGCGTGTGGTTTTA